>DAIPXW010000117.1:0-6606 GCA_036783075.1 Candidatus Dormiibacterota bacterium
GACCTCGGTCAGGACGCCTTCGGGCATGCCCGCCTTGGCGACCCTCTCGCGGTAGCTCGAGACGACGTCGCTCCCGCCTTCGTTGAGCTGCTTCTTGATCGCCTCGAGCTGCTGGCGCAGAAGGAACTCACGCTGCGTCTTCTCCATCCCTTCGGCGACGTCGCTGCGGATCTGCTCCTTGAGCGAGGCGTCGGCCAGGATCGACTTCGTCCAGCCGATGAGCTTGGCCAGCCGCTGCTCCAGGTCGAGCGTCTCCAGGACCTCGAGCTTCTGCTCGGTCGAGAGGTCCGGCGAGTAGCCGGCCAGGTCGGCCAGGTGGCTCGGGGTCTTGGCGGCGCGCAGGAACTGGATGAGCTGAGGCACGCCGCGCGACTCGACCAGCGTCTCCAGCTGGGCGCGGTACTCGCGGGCGAGCTCGAGCGAGTGCTCCGTCGGCGGCTCCGGGTCCGTGATGGGGTCGGCCTGGACCCACAGGGCTCCGCCGATGTCGGCCTGGCCGCTTCCCAGCCGGGCGCGGTACTCCCCGCGGATCATGAATGCCTCCGCCCCGGTGGGCAGTTCGGCGGATTCGCCGAGGCGCCCGACGGTGCCGATGGAGCCGTACTTGCCCTCGATCCGGGGCACCAGCAGGACGAGGCGTCCACCCTGCCGGGCGGCCTCGATCGCGGCCTTCTGGTTGTCTCCGTCGACGGCCAGGGTGACGGTCATGTGGGGGAGGACGACGACGTCGTCCATCGGAAGGACGGGCAGCAGCTCTGACTTTGGGTTTGCCATCTTTATGCAGAAACGTTTACCCAAGCCGGGGAATTCCCACACATAAGGAAGGGAGTACGCCAAAAAGGGCACAGTTGATCGCATCCCGGGGGTGGGTAGAGCCAAGAGGGCACACTTGGCGGCGCGGCCCTTGAAGAGGACGCGTATAGGATCAGGCGATGGGTAAGCGAAAGCGGGTCGGCTTCGTCACGATGGGCGCCTCCGCGGGTGGCAAGAAGATCAGGGAGATCGGCGTCGGCATGCTGGGCTACGCCTTCATGGGCAAGGCTCACTCGAACGCCTACCGGAAGATCCAGTACATGACCTGGCCACCGCCGTTGATGCCAAGGCTCGTGGCGCTCTGCGGCCGGGATGAGGCGGCGGTGGCGGAGGCGGCGCGGCGCTATGGCTACGAGGCCTACACGACGGACTGGAAACAGCTCGTCCGAGATGACCGGATCCAGCTCTTCGACAACGGTGCGCCCAACAACCTGCACGCTGCGCCGACGATCGCCGCGGCGGAGGCAGGGAAGCATGTGATTTGCGAGAAGCCGCTCGGCCGCGATGCCAAGGAGAGCTACGACATCTGGCAGCGCGTGGAGAAGACAGGCGTCAAGCACATGTGCGCGTTCAACTACCGGTTCGTGCCGGCCGTTCGCCTGGCTCGGGAAATGCTCGAGGCAGGAGAGCTGGGCGAGATCTACCACTTCCGCTCCAGCTACCTCCAGGAATGGATCGTCGATCCCCACTTTCCGATGGTCTGGAGGTTCGACCGCAAGGTCGCGGGCTCAGGCGCGCTGGGCGACCTGGGCGCACACGTGATCGACCTCGCCCGCTACCTGGTCGGCGACATCGCCGCAGTGAGCGGTGCTACCAGGACGTTCATCAAGAAGAGACCCGGCGGCACGGTGGACGTCGATGACGCGTTCGAGTCCATCGTGGAGTTCGCGGGTGGAGCCGTCGGCACCATCGAGGCCTCACGCTTCTGCCTCGGCCGGAAGAATGGGCTGACGTTCGAGATCAACGGCTCGAAGGGTTCGATCGGGTTCGACCTCGAGCGGTTGAACGAGCTGCAGGTGCACCTGCCGGGCTCGCGTCCGGGACCTGACGCACAGGGCTTTCGAACCGTGCTCGTATCGGAGGCCGACCACCCCTTTTGGCAGTGGTGGTGGCCGCACGGCCACATGATCGGTTGGGAGCACACGATGGTGCACGAGCTGCACCACTTCATCGAGTCCATCGCGAAAAACAAGCGGATCGGGCCTCATGGAGCGACGTTCGAAGACGGCTACCGCACCGCGGAAGTGTGCGACGCGATCCTGAGGTCGGCGAAATCCGGTCGGCGCGAGGAGGTCCAGTCTCGGACAGGGGAGCCAAAAGCGGCTCGAAAACGCGTCACCGGAGGCAGTCGTCCGCGCTGATGCGCGCGTTCGTCGTCACGGCGCCACGTAGTGGAGAGGTTCAGGAAGTCGACGACCTGGTGCCGATGGCGGACCAGCTGCTGGTCGACGTCGAGCGGGTCGGCGTCTGCGGCACCGACATCGAGTTGTACACCGGGGTCATGGCCTACATCGGCCAGGGCAAGACGCACTTTCCGCTGCGCCTCGGCCATGAGTGGGTGGGCCGGGTCAGGTCGGTCGGGCCGGACGCAGATGTGTCCTGGATCGGCACGCGGGTCACCGGCGACACGATGTTGGGATGCGGCACCTGCCGGTTCTGCCTGGGCGGCATGCACTGGGTCTGCCCACGCCGCAACGAGGTGGGGATCACAGATGGCTGGCCCGGCGCTCTCGCGGAACAGCAGCTGATCCCGGAGAGGTTCGCCCACCTGATCCCCGAGCACGTGAGCGTGACGAGCGGCGCACTCGTCGAACCGGGCGGCAACTCGCTCCGCGCGGCAGAGGCGACGCTGGCCGGTCCCGGCAGTCGCGTGCTGGTGCTTGGCTCCGGCACGATCGGGTTACTGGCCGCTCAGTTCCTCCTGGCCAAGGGCGTCGACGTGCACCTCGCCGGCAAGCGCGCCAGCTCGCTGCAGCTCGGTCGCGGCCTGGGCGTCGCGACCACCCACGACCTCGACGAGATCGCAATCTCGGACCAGCGGTTCGACGCCGTGATCGACGCGACCAGCTCCGACACCAGCCCGGCGATCGCAGCCCGGCTCGTGGACGCGGGCGGGCGCATCGTGCTGGTCGGACTCTCCGGCACGCCCAGCATCGTGGATACGCGGGATCTCGTGCTCTCGGACATCACGGCTGTCGGTATTCTGTCGGCTTCTCCTGGCCTGGCCGGAGCAATCGAGGCCTTTGCGACAGGCGCGGTCGACCCTGATCCGATCGTCGGCGAAGTGATCGGGCTCGCCGAGGTCGCAAGTCGACTGGACGGCAAGCGCGGCGTTGCTGCGGGGCCGGGGCCCAAGGTCCACGTCGATCCGCGCCTCTAAGAGACCGGAGAAACCGATGATCGAATACACCGCAAGACCCGCCTCCGATGAGCGCTACGAGCTTGCCGAGGGACCCTACTGGGACGCGCCTCGCGAGAGGCTGTTGTGGGTCGATATCCTGCGCGGCCTCGTTATCGAAGGCAGGCTCACGGGCGACTGGGTGCAGGTCTCGAAAGAGCACCGGTTCGACGGAATGGTCGGTGCGGTAGTGGTCGCCGACGACGGGAGTCTGCTGGTCGCGGGTCGGGAACGGCTCGTGGTCATCGAGACCGACGGCACACGGACGCCCGGCCCGAGGATCATCGCCGAGGGCGCAGCCGCACGATGCAACGACGGAGCCACCGACCCATTCGGCCGGTTCCTCATCGGAACCCTGTCGCTGGGGCGCGAGGCGAATCGTGAGTGCCTGTATCGCGTGGACAGCGACGGCTCACTAGTCGCCATCGACACAGATCTCAGCCTCTCCAATGGGCTCGCGTGGTCCTCCGATAAACGGACGTTCTACAGTGTCGACACCCTCGCGGGCATCGTGTGGAAGCGGGAGTACTCGGATCCGCTCGGAGCACGCGAACAGTTCCTATCGATAGACCGAGGTTATCCGGACGGCGTCTGCACCGACGCGGAGGGCAACCTCTGGGTGGCCGTCTGGGGCTCAGCCGAGGTGAGGAAGTTTTCTCCCCAGGGCGAGCAGACGGCTGTCGTGCACACCTCCGCGCCGCAGACGTCGAGCGTGGCATTCGTCGGCCCGCACCTTGATCGACTGCTCATCACCTCGGGTCGCCAAGGCCTCGACGCGCAACAGCTCGCCGCGTTCCCGGATTCGGGATCGCTGTTCCTTGCCGACGTCGATGCGGTCGGCATGCCGACGACTCCATGGAGACGTCGGAAGACCTGACCAAATCGTCAACTCGCGTCGGGTGTGCGCCTCGCCGCGTGCTCGGAGAGCACCTCGATCGCGAGGTCGTGATCCTCAAATTCAGTGAGGCCCGAGACCCCGAGGATCCCTACGATTGACCCGGTCACCCGGATGGGGAATGCGCCTCCTGACGCAGCATAGAGCCGCGGGTCGAGTCCTGAATCGACACGGAAGTCAAGTCCGCGAGCACGGAACCGGGTTCCTACCGTGAGCGACGCGTGGTTGTATCGCCGGACCACACGAAACTTTTTCGCGAGCCAATCGTCGTTGTCGGCGCTGGTGCCCTCCAAGGCGGAATGAAAGACCTGCTGGTCTCCGAACACGAGCGAGGACGCTATTGAAAGTCCGCGACGAGTGGCCAGCTCCACGACGCGGGATCCGACTGCCCACGCGTCCGCGTAGCCAAAGGAGTCGAACTGGATGTCACGTTCCTGGGCGAGAAGCGTCTCGAGTCGCTCGGCTTCGGCGGCCGTGTCCGATGGTGTCATGGATGTTCTCCTCTCAGGGGCCCGCGCAGACGCTGCCACGGTTTGTCACCGGCGTTGCTGTACCAATGCCCAATCACCGGAATCAGCGCCGGGCCAGGCCGGCGAGCGAGTGCATCGTGGCCGCGGTCGCGGGATAGAGCCCTCGATAAGCTGCGTAATAGTCGTCGTACAGACGCGTCCGACCGGCTTCGGGCTCGCATATATCTGAACGAAGACTGATTCCGGCGCAAGCTTCCTCAACATTTTCGAACACACCGGCCGTTACGCCCGCTAGAAGAGCAGCGCCAGAAGCAGGTCCTTCCACAGCCAGGGTTCGAACGATTGGTCGACCAAACACATCGGCGAGCAGCTGGCGCCACAACGGACTCCGTGCGCCTCCTCCGGTGGCACGGATTTCGGTTGGATTCGTTCCCAGCCCAACCATGATCTCGAGCGAGTCTCTGAGACTGAAAGCGACGCCTTCCATGACGGCGCGGGTGAGATGGCTCATGTTGTGCCTGGAGGTAAGTCCGAAGAAGGCGCCGCGCGCGTCAGGGTCGAGATGCGGAGTTCGCTCTCCTGTCAGATACGGCAGAAACAGGAGGCCTTCTGCTCCGGGCGGCGCCTGTGACGCAAGCTCGCCGAGCTCGTCATAGTCAGCCTTTCCGACAAGGTCACGCCACCATCGGAGCGCCCCACCCGCGGAGAGCGTCACGCCCATCAAGTGATAACGATCGGGCACGGCATGACAGAAGGCATGAAGTCGACCAGACGGATCTCGCACAAGCGTGTCCGAATGCGCGAACAGCGCGCCACTCGTGCCGATCGAACAGCTGGCCAATCCATTTCGAACAATGCCGTTGCCTATCGCGGCAGCAGCGTTGTCGCCTCCACCAGCCGCCACAGACACCTGATGCCGAAGTCCGAGCTCACTCGATATATCTTTCCGAACCTGTCCGGTCCGGTCGGGGCCCTCGAAGACACGGGGGAGCCAACCGACAGGAATCTGGAGCGCATCCAAAATCTCGCCCGACCACGTGCGCTCTTTCAGATCAAGCAGGAGCGTTCCCGAGGCATCAGACGCGTCGGTGGCCTTGTCCCCCGTCAGGCGCAAGCGGACGTAGTCCTTGGGCAAGAGCACACTCGCCAAGCGCCCATAAGCGCTGGGCTCTTCGTCGCGAAGCCAAAGAATCTTCGGTGCCTGGAAGCCCGTGAGTGCGGGATTGCCTGCAATTTCAGTGAGTCGACGGGCACCGACTCGCTCCGTGATCGTCTCGGCCTGCGCTGCCGTTCTTTGGTCGTTCCACAGCAGTGCCGGTCTAATGACCTCATCGCGCTTGTCAAGGAACACCGCACCGTGCATTTGGCCGGTAAGTCCGATCGCACCGATATCAGGTCCGACTTTTGCAGCTACCTGCGCGATAACCCCGCAACTTGCCTGCCACCAATCTTCGGGTTGCTGCTCGGACCATCCCGGATGGGGCGAGTAGATCGGATACTCGGCTGTCGCTTCAGCGACCAGCTTTCCCCCCTCGTCGAGTGCAACGCACCGGGCGCCGGTGGTTCCGATATCCAGTCCGAGCAGCGTGGTCACTCGGTCACGAGGAGGGCTACTGCCCGCCCAGCGCTCTATACACGATCTCGTATGCCCGGATAGCGTCCTTTCTTGACTGTGCCTCGCGCAGCGCCGCGTCATCGATCCGTTCGGCTACGGAGTCGATGAACCGCCACTGCAGCACGCTCCGCCTCACCGCCGCGATCGCGTCCTCGGTGTATGGATAGAGGTCGAAGCCCAGACGTTCGCCATTGTCGCCATAGCCCGCGCGTCGCAGCTCGAGCGCGAGCTCCACCGTTTCCATGAACGCGGTGGCGCCGACCATGTTGTCGTCGTCGAAGGTGCCCCAGCCGCTGTTCGCATGTTGATGGCCGAGGAGCCCTTCGCCGGCCAGCATCGCCGCATACTCGCCCAGGTTCTCGCCGTTCATCAGTAAGTGTTGCCAGTCCATGTTGACCTTCACGTTGTCGATGCC
>DAIPXW010000118.1:0-6589 GCA_036783075.1 Candidatus Dormiibacterota bacterium
TGGGCCGCGACCCGATTCGTACACCTTAAGGAAATACAGGGCACGCGGCGTGGACCTGGCCAGTGTGGTGTTGGAGCCTCCGGCCAGCCGCCGGCTCCGCGATCCAGACCGACTTCGGCCGTCCTTCAGCCGGTCCCGGGCGGCCCCAAAAGAGCTCTAACGGCCGGGGTAGCATATAGGCATGCCTGATATTCGAAAGCGTTACTTCAACTCCCGCAAGAGCTACGCCGATTACTTCAAGGAGACGCACGACGCTGGGGCGCTCGACGCCAAGACCAAGGAGTTGATGCACCTGGCGCTCGTCCTGGCTTTGCATTGCGAACCTTGAGCGGTATCTCACTTCGCAGGTGCGAAGAAGCTGGGTGCAACTGACGAGGAGATCGAGGAGACGATCCAGATCGCAGGCGCCGTGGGTGCAGGAGTGATCCTGGCCATGGCGGACAGAGCCCGCGACGCAAGCGATGCCAAGCATTATTGGTGGCGGCCGCCGCGCCCGGAGTAGATTGCCTCAGATCCGCCTCTGTCTGAGTGCCGCAACGTGTCTGTCGGCAGGATCGACGGGAGCTACGTCTTGCCATCAATTACGGGGTCGTGATCACCGTCGCCGTCATCCTGAACCCGCCCCGGGAACATGTACCCCCGGGTTCAGGTAGACATGAAGGTGAGCGGCACTGATCTGACCCAGATCGGGCCTGCCGTTGGCGCCGCCTTTCCGGACATCGAGCTCCCCGATGCCGGCGGCCAGCCGTTCTCACTCCACGCTTGGAGAGCAGGCCGTCGTGCCCTGGTTGTGTTCTATCGAAGCGCCAAGTGGTGACCCTACTGCAAGGCGCAGCTCGTTGAGCTGCAGAAGGTACACGGCGAGTTGGTCCGCGCCGGCGTCGCGCTGATCGGAATCAGCTATGACTCTCAGGAGGTGCTGCGCGACTTTGCCGCGGCCAAGGGGATCGACTTCCCTCTTTTGTCGGATGTGGGCAGCCGCGTCATCACCGAACTGGGTCTGCTGGACCGAGAGCTGGAGGCCCACCACGCAGCCTTCGGGATCAAGACCAGTGCACATCAACAAGGGGTCGCGTACCCGGCCGTTTTTGTCCTCGACGAGTCGGGGACCGTATCCCAGAAGCGAATCCAGGAGAACTACCGGGCACGCGAGGGCGCCCGCCAGCTGCTGGAGGCCGTGACCCAAGACACGACCCTGGCAAGGTCGGAGAACCTGCAGGGCCTGGATTCCGCGCACGTAAAGGTCAGGGCCTACACCGATTCCGACTACTACGTTCGATGGGAGAAGACTCGGCTGCACGTCGAGGTTGAGATCGAGCCGGGCTGGCATGTTTATGGTCGGCCAATCCCGAACGGGTACACGTCACTGGCCGTCGAGATCAATGCTGAGGAGGGTCTGGCCGCCGGCGAGCCGGAGTACCCGCCGGTCCTGCCGTTCCGGGTCGAAGGACTGGATGAGGAGTTCAACGTCTACGAGGGGAGGCTGCACCTACTCATACCATTTGCTGTGAACGTGGCGGCCGAGACCGGAGCGCGGACGCTGAGGGTGAGCATCTCTTGGCAGGCGTGCAGCGAGTCGGAATGCCTGATGCCGGCGATGCACCTGATCGAGATAGTGCTTGAGGAAGCCCCACCGGGCTGAACCTGGCCTCCCTGGGAGAGCAGCTCTCGGTGGATCGACTTACCCTCTGGCGAGGGTCCACGCCCCAACTCTTCCGACAGCAGTACTCAGCCCGGTTCGAATGTCCGCACGGCTTCGGCCGATCGCGCCCATTGTGCGAGCAGTCGGATCGGGGCCCTGATAACCGCGCTTCCGATAAGGCTCGACGCCGATCACCTCGTCGGCGTGAGAGTCTGGGCATCTTCGGAGCCCTCGGCGCCAGCGGCATGGCGGATTCTCGGAGTCCGCCGGCTGGAGAGGCACGCCGGCGAGTGTCCGCGGACGAGAAAACAAACCGACCGGTCCGTTTTATCATACGGATCGATGCCGCGCATTTCGGAGGCCGTTCGGGATGAGCGCAGGCAGCAATTCATTCAGGGCGCCTGGCGGTGTGCTGCCCGCAAGGGCTACCGCGATACGACGGTTGACGACGTATGTGCGGAAACGGGCCTGAGCAAAGGCGCTTTCTACGGTTACTTCGACAGCAAGCAGGCGCTGCTGCTTGCGCTCCTGGAAGAAGACGCCGGCGCGGTTGACCTGGTCCTCGATGGGTTGGACGCGAAGGAAGTCGGAAGTGCAGAGCGATTGCGTCGGTTCACCCGCGCCACGCTCGCGCACGGCGAGGATCCGGCCCATGTCCAGGTTCGCGCCGACCTCTGGACGGCGATGATGACCGAACAGGCGGTTCGCACCCGATTCGCAGAAGTTGTGCAGCGCCGCCGCGAGCGCCTCCGCTCTTGGATAGAGAATGGCATCGCCAACGGCGAGTTGGAAGAGATCCCCGCCAATGCATTCGCCTCGCTCCTGCTGGCTCTCGCCGACGGACTGCTGCTCCACGGTGGCCTCGACGCCTCGGGCTTCCGCTGGGCCAACATCCGCAAGGCGCTCGACATTCTGCTCACCGGGGTGGTTCGGAAATGAGCATCGGTGGCGCGCAACCCTCGATCGCGACGAAGGGACTCACCAAGCGTTTCGGCGAGCTCACAGCCGTCTCGGAGCTGAGCATTGAGGTCGGACCGGGCGAAGTGGTTGGTTTCCTCGGGCCCAACGGAGCTGGGAAGACGACGACGATCCGCTTGCTCATGGGTTTCATTCGACCAACTTCCGGAGCGGCCACCGTTCTTGGTGGATCGGCGGCTCGCGATACCGCAATCCGACGCCGCGTCGGCTATCTGCCCGGCGACTTCCGGATCGACTCAGCGATGACCGGAAATGATTTGTTCTCTTGGTTCGGTGAGCTGCGACAGAACTACAACCGGGCGCGCATTGGCGAGCTGGTCGAGCGATTGCATCTCGATCCGGGCCGGGCCTTCGGCAAGCTGTCCAAGGGCAACCGGCAAAAGATCGGCCTGGTTCAGGCCTTTCAGCACGATCCTGACGTTCTAATCCTCGACGAGCCGACGACCGGACTCGATCCCCTGATCCAACGCGAATTCCTTGATCTCGTCCATGAGGCTGCAGATCGGGGAGCCGCAGTGCTCTTTTCCTCGCACGTACTGCCCGAGGTTGAGCGGGTGGCACTGAAGCTGGCAATCATTCGCGAGGGCAAGTTGGTGACCGTGTCCCCGGTACGTGAGCTCCTGGATCGCGCTCGCCACCGGCTCGAGCTCCGATTCTCCGCTCCGATCACCGCCGAGCTGTTCAAAGGAGTTCCGGGCGTTGTCGAGGCTGAGGTTCGCGGCGACACCGCCACCATCGCGGTCGATGGAGCCGCAGGACCGGCGATGGAGGCGGCACTGAGAGGTCCTGGTCTGCTGCGGGTCCGCAGCGCCGGCGATGATCTGGAGGATCTCTTTGTCTCGCTCTACGACCAAGCTCCGGAGGTGAACTGAAATGCTGTCAGTGCTTCGCCAGGTGCTGTGGCGGCGACGGATAAGTACACTCTGGTGGAGCCTTGGCTTGGCCGGCTTTGCCGCTCTCCTGGCTCTGGCGTACCCAACGGTTCGTGACAATAGCGAGCTCGACAAAACGTTCGCCGGCCTGCCGCCAGGTGTGCAGGCGGCGCTCGGCCTGGACCCTGGCAGCCCCTTGACCTCACCGGTCGGGTACTTGAATAGCCAGTACTTTGCCAACGTCCTGCCGGTGATGTTGCTGGTGTTCGGCATCGGTCTTGCGGCGTGGTGCATTAGCGGGGACGAGGCTTCCGGAACCCTTGAGTTGCTGCTGTCCAACCCGGTGAGCCGGATCCGCGTGGCAGCAGAACGTGCCGGAGCTCTGGTGTCACTCATCGCGGTGCTGACGCTGGTCTCAGCAGCCACCATGGTCGCCCTGTCCCCAGCAGTCGGTCTTACCAACGGCCTGAGTGTGGGACGGCTGGTTGCTGCGACGACAGCTACGGGCCTACTGGCCCTGACCTTCTCAGCGGTCGCGTTTGCTGTGGGCGGCGCGACCGGCCGTCGATCAATCGCAATATCGACCGCATCCGCTTTAGCTTTGGTGGGATTCGTAATCGAGGGGCTTGCCGCCCAAGTCAAGGTGCTCCAGCCAATCCGAGAGGCATCGCCGTGGCACTGGCTCCTGGGCACCGATCCGCTTCGCAACGGGCTGACCTGGCACGCATGGGTCTTGCCTCTGATCGTCAGCGTGGTTCTCTTCGTCATGGGCAGCGAAGTCTTCGCGCGGCGCGACCTGTCTTGAGGACCACTGTGCCGAGACCGAGGTCAACTCAGTTTCATGCGTGGCGATGACGGCATCCGACCGCGAGATCTATTTCAGCGTTCCATGCGTAGCGACGGTGAGGGGGATCCTCCCTGTCTAGCGTTGGAGATACCGGTGCTGGTCGGACGCTGCTGGCCGGCTGCTGCCCGCTGTGTAGCGAGGTCCTTGTGATTCACGGCGATGCAACGTGCTGTCCCTGCTGCGGGTGCCGGTGGCGGGCGACGATCGACTCGATTGAACTGCTCTGTTGCGGCCTGCATCCGATTCGTGCTTGCGCTCACTGGGTAACGATTGTGAAAGCAGCCGACCACATCCTGAACACAGCAAGGCACCAGAAGGCCCGAGCACGACCTTAAGGCCAGACCCTTATCCCACTGTGTTACTTCGGCCACACGAAACGTGACGCCTGCCGCCCGCGATGTCTATTTCAATGTCCCGGGCGCCGCCTTTAGGTAGGGGCAGTCGCCCACTGCGCCGTGACCCTATTCGTACACCTTAAGGAAATACAAGGCAGGCTGCGGTGACCTGGCTCAGCGCGAGGTCGGGATCGGATCGATCAGCGCGACGACTTGTTCGCGGATGGTGTTTCGGCAACCGGGGTGCGGAGTAGGTATCGATGCCGCTGATGCTGGAACCTGCCTGCGGGCCGGTGACCCCGGACGCTGGCGCGCGAACCTCATCGTCCCGATCCCGCGGGGTTACATGCTCCACAGGGCTTGGGTGGGTGACATGCGCGCGGCGCGCAGTGCGGGCATGAGCCCGGCGACGGCACCGATCATAAGGGAGGCGGCGAAGCCGCCGGCCCAGGCTTCGGTGGGGATGACGGTGGCCCAGCCTTTGGTGTAGGCGTAGACGGCCGTCGACGCGACGCCGAGGGCAACCCCGACGGCGCCGCCAAGCAGTCCGAGGAGGACGGCTTCGGAGAGGAACTGGGTACGGATGTGGCCTTTGGTAGCGCCCAGGGCGCGGCGCAGTCCGATCTCTGAGCGGCGTTCGAGGACTGAGATGATCATGATGTTGGCGACGCCGACCGCGCCGACCAAGAGGGCGACCGCGCCGAGGCCGAGGAACAGGCCGTTGAGGGCACCCTTGGCCTCGGCTTCAGCAACGAGGGCGGAGGAGGGTTGGCTGACATTGACCCCGCTGGGGTTCTGAGGGTTGGCGGTGGCAGCCAGGAGGTCATCGACGGCATTGACCCGGTCGTTCTGGGCCCGCAGGTAGATGGTGGAGGGATGGCCGTCGAAGCCCAGGTACTTCTGTGCCGCGGGGTAGCCGACCAGGACGGAGGAGTCGATGGCGGGGACCAGCAATGCCGGTCTGAGGATGCCTGCGACGTAGAACCATTGACCCCCGACCCAGATCCGCTCACCGGGGTAGATACGGTCGATCCCGAGCCGCTGCGCGGCAGCGGCGCCGAGCACGGCAATGGGTTCTTGGGCGGTGGCCGCGTTGAGGTAGTGGCCCTGGGCGACGCTGGTGGCGACTACCGGGAGGAGGTCGAGAGATGCGGCTTGGACGGTCAGCGCGTTTGTGTTACCGGAGGGGATGTAGGGGTTGCGGTAGGCGGGGGCGCCGCTGACCGCCCCGGTGGTCTGGACCTGCTGCACACCGCTGATACGCCCGATCATGGCCGGCGCCGTGGTAGGCAGCTCCGCGGTACCGCCCGTGAAGCTCTGCCCGTTGCTGACGGTGAGCAGGTTGGTGCCGAGCTGGTTGATCTCGTTGAGCAGGCCTGCCTCGGACGAGGCGGACAGGCCGAGCACGGCGACGATGGCCGCCACACCGATGGCGATACCGAGAGCGGACAGCCCGGCCCGCAACTTCCGGGTGCGCAGTCCCACGCTCGAGAGCCGGGCCAGGTCGGACAGCTGCAACCGTCTCCGGCTCAGGGTCGCGGCCGTCATGACGGGTCCTCGCCGGGGGGCAGCTCAGCCCGGGGTCCTGAGATAGAAGGTTGGGCAAAGGGGGTGAATGGGCGGAGCGGCCCGTCGGCTCCCGCGGCGGGGCCGGTGTCGGACAGGATGAGACCGTCGAGGATCTCGACCTTGCGGGGCATCCGCTCGGCGATAGCGTGTTCGTGGGTGATGACCACGATGGTCGAGCCGGCCCGGTGGAGCTGGTCGATCAGGGCCAGGATGGATTGCCCGGTGGCCTGGTCGAGGTTCCCGGTCGGCTCGTCAGCGAGCACGATGGCGGGCTGGCCGACCAGGGCCCGGGCGATGGCGACCCGTTGGCGTTGCCCACCCGAGAGCTGGGTGGGACGGGCATGGG
>DAIPXW010000119.1:0-6580 GCA_036783075.1 Candidatus Dormiibacterota bacterium
TCGCGCGGCCGCCGGTGTGGCTCGAGATGGAGCGCGCGGACATCCACCGCCTGACACGCATTGCCAACGATTCCATCGCGGAGTTCGCGTCACGGCGCCCCGACCGCTTTGTCGGTGTCGGGGTGCTGCCCGTGATCGACGGTGTGATGATGGAAGAGTTCGAGCGCCTGCACGGGCAGCTCGGCCTCAAAGGCGTGCTCATCTTCTCGAACATCGAGGGCAAACCCGTCGACGATCCTTCGATGTGGCCGCTCTACGAACGCGCCGCGGCGCTCGAGTTCCCGATCTGGATCCACCCGCAGCACTCCTCTTATTACGAGTGGGTCAAGAAGGACGTCCTCGACCGCGTCCTCGCGTGGCCGTTCGACACGTCGGTCGCGATGGCGCGGCTGGTGTACGGGGGTGTTTTCGAGCGGTTCCCGAACATCAAGTTCGTGACGCACCACATGGGCGGGATGATCCCGTACTTCGCGGGCCGCATCGCCGCCTTCGCGGAGAGCACGGCCGAGGAGTACGCCAAGCTGGGTCTCGGCCAGAGCGGGCCGAAGCTGACCGGCGCGCCGCTCGACCACTTCCGCCGCTTCTACAACGACTGCATCAGCAACGGCTCGCCGCATGCGGTGCGCGTCGCCCTCGATTTTTTCGGCAGCGACCACATCATGTTCGGGACGGACTTTCCTTTCGGGCCGCACGACGGCGAGAAGTGGCCGCTGGACGAGCTGCACACGATCAAGACGATGCCGATGGCGGAAGAGGACCGCGAGAAGATCCTCTACCGCAACGCACAGAAGCTGCTCAAGCTGCCGGCGGCAGCAAGTCGACCGAGCTGAACACCCAGCGGAACCACACCGTCGACTCCATGTTCCAGCCGCGCAGCTCGGTCGTGGCACCGCCTGACTCGAAAGGGAGGTCCTCGGCGGTCAGCCATCCTCCAACCGACAGATGGATTCCGTCGAAGTCCGTCGATACTTTCGCCCAGTCCGGATCGAGACGGCGTGAGCTGTCGGGCCGGTGCTTCATGCCGGTGAACGTGTAGCCCGCCTCGGCCAGCGGATAGGTTCGGGCCAGGTCCGACCACGCGGCGGGGGAATGTATCTCCGCGACCCGCGCGTCCTGGCGCACCACCAGCAACCACGTCGTCTTCCAGCCGGAGTTGAAGTTCTCCGGGTAGTCCAGCCACGGCGATACGGCCGACGTCCGGGTGCTGGTCCAGAACGCCCTCTTTGGCTTGGGAGCCTCCGGATGTGAAGGTGCGACATCGACCACGAGGCTGCCCTCGTCCGGAGGGGCCGTTGAAGGCCCGACCCAGACCTGCTGGCTCCGATCGACGTCGTCCCACCAGCGAGCCACGCGCTCAGTGAGCCACTCGCCCAGGCTTCGCAACGCGCCCGCGTTTGACTTCAGGAAGGCAACGTAATCTTCGTAGTCGCCTCGATATCGGAAATTGAGCTCGATCAGCAGTCCATCGAGTTCGTCGTCCGTCAGGCCGGCGGCCCCTCGTCGCGAGATGAGGTGGAGGAGTTCCAGACCCAGGGGCGCAGAAAGGAGCTCCTGGGCCCTCGACATCATTGCTTTGTCGGTTCGGCCAGCTCCACCTGGTCGGGAGCTTTTGCCCCGAGGAAGATCTCGCGCATCGCTGGGTTTGCCAGCACCTCCGCGCCGGGAGCGGACATGACCACCCGGCCGCCCACCATCATGTAAGCCCAGTCGGCCACGCCTAGCGCGGCCACCGCCTTCTGCTCCACCAACAAGACGGACTTGCCGTGGTCGCCGAGCGTCCGGACCTGCTCCTCGAGCACGGAATGGGAGAGCTCGGGCGAGAGACCCGCGGTAGGCTCGTCGAGCATCAGGACCGCCGGGTCGAGCATGAGGACTCGCGCGATCGCGGTCATCTTGCGCTCGCCACCGCTCAAGGTATCCACGTAGCGGTTGAGCTTCGAGCGGAGCTGCGGAAACACGTCGAGCGCTTTCTCCATCCTGATCACGCGCTCGCGATGCGGGAAGAGGTATCCGCCCATGTCGAGGTTCTCACGCACTCGCAAAGCCTCGAACACGTCCTCGGTCTGCGGCACGTACCCGATGCCCGAGCGTGCGAGCTGCGGCAGCGGCAGCCCGGTGACATCTTTTCCGTCGAGCTCCACTCTTCCGCCGAGCAGCCGGGCTATGCCGAGGATCGCCTTCAGCAGCGTGCTCTTGCCCGCCCCGTTCGGCCCCACCAAAGCGACGACCGCGCCGTGGCGCACGTCGATGTCGACATCGTGCACGATCGCCGCGTCGCCATATCCGGCTGAGAGGCCGCGGATCGACAGCGCCGGCGCTGCGGAGTCGGCGGGCGAGGTTCTCTCAGCCGATGACATAAGCGTCCTGCACCTCCTTGCGGGTGCGGAGCTCGGTCATGAGGCCTTCCGACAGGACCTTTCCCTGGGCCATGACGACGACCTTGCTGCAAACACGGTCGACGGTGTCGAGCGAATGCTCGACCAGCAGGATCGAGAGGCCCTCACCCGTGAGCTCGAGGAAGAGATCCTCGAGCTGCCTGGAAAGACTCGGGCTCAGGCCCGCCATCGGCTCATCGAGCAGCAGCAGCTTCGGCTTCATCATCAGCGCCCTCATCGTCTCGACCGCTCTCTTCTGTCCGCCGCTCAGGTTGCGTGCCAGGTCGTCCTGCTTCTCCTCCATGCCGAAGGACCGCAGCATCGCCCTCGCCTGCTCGAGCAGCTCACGTTCCTGCCTGCCCCAGTAGCGCTTACCGGCGAGGATCCCCAGGGCTGTCTCCCCGCGCTGGCGCGGCGCGGCGACCAGGAGGTTCTCGATGGTCGTCAGGCCGCCGAACACCCTGGCCAGCTGAAACGTACGGACGAGGCCGCGTCGAGCCAGCTTGTGCATGGGCTGGCCGGTCACGTCTTCGCCGTCGAAGATCACCCGACCGCCACCGTGAGGCACGAAGCCGCCGATCACGTTCAGGACCGTCGATTTGCCGGCACCGTTGGGACCGATCAGGCCGGTGACCTTGCCACGGTCGGCCGTGAAGGAAGCTCCGTCGACCGCATGCACCCCGCCGTAGTGCTTGGTGAGGTCGCGCACCTCGAGGATCGGTTGACCGGAGCTACTCACTGGCGCCGCCGTATTTCGGCCTTCGCTCGGGCAGGATGCCCTGTGGCCGAAACCAGATGAACAGGATGGTCACCGTGCCCAGGACGATCCAGCCGAGATCCTCCTTCAAGCCGATTCGAAACGAGATCTGCGGGAGGAACTGGACGCCCTGCAGCAGCAGGATCGCGATCACGAAGGTTCCGATGGTCACGCCGCGGTCGTTGCCCATGCCACCCACGATCACCGCTGTGAGCAGGGCCAGCGTCTCTATGTACGCCCACGCGCCGGGTGACCAGCCCTCGATGAACGCGACCAGCAGCGCACCGCTCACGCCGCCGAGTGCCCCTCCGACCCCCTGGACGGCCAGCCTCATGGCGACGATGTCCTTGCCGATCGCCGCCGCCGCGAACTCGTCGTCGCGCATGGCGCGGAGCGTCCGGCCGATGGGCCCGGTCGAGAACCGGCGCAGGACCAGGTATCCGATCAAGCACGTCCCCAACACGATGCCCACGTAAGCCCAGTGCTGGACCTCCGGGTCGAGGTTCGAGAGCGGCTGAAACTGGGGCAGGAGGACCAGACCCGCGTTTCCATTGAGGAACGGCGTGTCGGCGCTCACGACGGTCGCCGCCATCAGCGAGACCACGAGCATCGCGACCGCCTGGTAGTCCTGGCGCAGCCGCTTGAGGCCTGTGATCCCGATCAGCACACCGGCGACGGCGCCGGCGACGGCGCCGGCGGCGACCGCGATGGGAAACGGCAGGCTGAAGCCGCCCACGTACTCCTGGAACCCGCCCCCCGCGGCGGGCGACGGCAGCGTGCAGATCACGTACATGTACGCACCCGCGGCGATGGTGACTATGAACGCCAGGTTCGCCACGCCCGCCACGCCGAACTCGAGGTTGAGGCCCCAGGCGGCGAGCAGGTCGGTGCCCAGGTAGACGAGCAGGACGATCGCGTAGTACTCCCAGGCGCCCATGACTAGCTCGTGATCACGTGTCTCATGCCATCAGGCGCCTCGTCGCCCACGCCGCGCCAAACAGCCCTCGAGGTCTGAACAGGAGCATCGCGATAAGGATGGCGAAGGCGACGACCTCCCTGTAGGCCGGGTTGCTGTAAGCCGCCGCGAGCTCGCTGGCGATTCCCACTACGAGGCCGCCGACCATCGCTCCGTAGGGCTGGCCGATGCCTCCAAGCACCGCCGCGGCGATCATCGGGATAAGGAAAACGGGACCGAGGCTGAAGTCGAAGCTCACGGTCGTGATCGCCAGCGCCACGCCGGCAGCCCCGCACAACATTCCCGACACGAGCCATGCGATGTCGCTGATGCGGTCCGTGTTGATGCCGCAGCTCTGGGCCAGGATGCGGTTCGATGCGGTGGCTCGCATCGCGCGTCCCAGAGTGGTCCGCGTGAGCAGAAGGTGGAGGGCGAGCATCAGCACCGTGGTCAGCAGGATGATCGTGACCTGGCTGGCGGTCATCACCAAATCCCCGAGGTGGAATGTCTGACCGCTCTGCTCTCCGTAGCTCTTGGCGTCAGGGCCGGCGAAGATCACGATGACGTACTGGAGCACGACCCCGGCGGAGACGGTGACGATCACGATCGCGAAAGCCCGCGTGCCTCGCCTGACCAGCGGCGCAAGGAGCCAGCGGTGAAACCCGATCGAGACGATACCGATGACAACCGCAGCGACCGCGAGCGCAACCCACGCGCTCATGCCACGGTCGATGAGAAAGAGTCCCGCATATGCACCCAGGGTCATCAACGAGCCGTAGGTGATGTTCAGGATGTTGCTCATCCCGAACTGCACCGAGAAACCGACCGCACCCAACGCAATGACCGCGCCGGCCGCGATCCCGAACCCGATCGCCTCGATCAGCAGCTGCATCAGCTCGGCCTGCCTACTGCAGGCAATGACCCGGCTGTCGCGATCTATGCAAGCAGCTGGATGACCTGGGCCCCGGAGATGGTGCCGACCTGCGTCGCGCTGCCGTCTGCGTTGAACTTGTTGGCGTCGAACTCGCCGGCCGAGTTGTGGTACTGGTCGAAGGTGGGCTGGCCCAGCACGCCGACGTACTGGATCTGCTTGCCGGCCTTGAGCGCCGCCGCCCCGTCGGCGAAGTTGCTCACCACGACCGCCCCTGACTTCGGTTGCACAACCTGCAGGACGTACTGGTTGTAGTAAGAGCCGACGGTCGTCTTGGCCATGATCATCGCGAGCGCCATGATGTTGATGCCGTCGTAAGCGCCGGCCGGGGGTCCGACGGTGCTGAGCACAGGCGCGATGTCATGCGTCTTCGAGTCCGCGAGCAAGGCAGCCTTGTAAGTGTTGAAGGCCGGGGTGGTCTGGTCGAAATACGACCCCACCAACCACATCTGGTCGGTCAGGTACTGCACTCCGACGGCCTTCTTGACAGCGTTGAAGAAGTCCGGTGTCAGAGAGTCCGTCGCGGTGACCATCGCGGGAAGCACCCCGTTGTTGAGCTGCTTGTAGTTGGCGAGGAAGGTCGCGGTGGTCTGCGGGTCCGCCGACCAGATCAGCGCGTCCGGCTTTGCCGCGATGACGCGAGCGACCTCGGCCGAGTAGCTGGCCGAGTCGGCGGGGATGGTCAGGTTGAGCGAGATGTTGCCGCCGAGCTTCGGCATCGCCGCGGTCAAGCCCGGCAGGTTGCCTTCGGAACCGATGTTGTTCTGAAACACGATCGCGACGTTCTTGTAGCCCTGCTTGACGGCCCACACGGCGAAAGCGGCGCCGTTCGCGTCGTCACCAGGGGTCATCCGGTAGTAGTACTTGTAGTTGTTCTTCGTGAAGCTGGTCAGGCCGTTGGTCGTGAAGAACGGGATCTTCGCCTGGTCGACGATGGGCACGGTCGTGGCCGCAGTGTTGCTCTCCAGCCCGATGGCGAAGTCGAAGTTGGTGGTGGTGGCGATCGCCCTCGTGACGTTCGGCACCGCGTCGGCGGGGTCGCCGGTGTCGTCGATCGACGTGCAGCTGACCGTGTGACCCATGACGCCGCCGTCGGCATTGATCAGGTCGGTCGCGGCAAGGCAGGGGGCCGTCAGCAGGGTGCCGAACTCGGCGGCCGGGCCTGTGAAGGGCGCGATGACGCCCAGGCTGATCGGACCGGTTTGCGTCGGGACGGTTGAACCGCCGCCGCCGCCGCCGCCGCACGCGGCCAGCACGAAGGCCACGCCAAGGGCCAGGGGTGATGCCAACCGACGCTTCGGAATCCCCATCTGAAACCCTCCTGTAGAAGGCACGAAACGGTGTTCTGGAATGGCGGACGAGCTTCCACCCTACCGCCGTGATGAGTACCATAGTGGGCGCGCGCCGTGAGCGCAAGGGGAGACGGCCCGCGCCGCGAGCGCAGGGGAGAAATGACGCTGGGAGTGCTTTGAGCGCGGAGGCGTTCGAGACAAAGTTCCTGCCCGGGCTTCCGCCCGCCGAGGGCGGCTGCCCGCCGCTGCACCACCGGACGGTGCTAGCGG
>DAIPXW010000120.1:0-6551 GCA_036783075.1 Candidatus Dormiibacterota bacterium
GGCGCCGCCGAGCCCGCCGTCGATGCTGTGCTCTTCGAGGGTGAATATATACCGGGTTTCGGTGGCGGCTCGCCTGACGGCTTCGCGGTCGATCGGTTTGACCGTGTGCATGCTGAGCAGCCGAGCCCCCACGCCCAGGGCTGCGAGATCGCCGGCCACCTTGTCCGCCGTGGCCAGCATCCCGCCGGAGGCGATGAGGGTCACGTCAGAACCATCGCGAAGCGTCAGTGCGCGACCCAGCTCGAACTGCGGTTCTGTCGCATGCACCACCGGCTCGCCTGCCTTGCCCAGCCTGAGATAGAAAGGTCCATCGTGCGCAACCACGGCCCGGGTGGCGAGGCGTGCCTCGACTGGATCACCGGGGGCGACGACGGTCATGTTGGGGAGGGAGCGCATGATCGCCACGTCTTCTGTTGCATGGTGGGTGACGCCCAGGTTTCCGTAGGCGAGGCCACCACCCACCGCCACGACCTTTACGTTGGCGCGGTGGTAGCAGACGTCGTTGCGGATCTGTTCGAGGCATCGCAGCGTGCCGAAGTTGCCGATCGAGTAGGTGAACACCACCTTTCCGGTCAGCGCCATCCCGACCGCCAGGCCGATCATGTTCTGCTCTGCGACCCCGGCGTTGACGAACTGGTTCGGGTGCTTTGCGGCGAACGCCTCGATCACCGAGTACCCGAGGTCGCCGACGATCAGGCACACGCGGTCGTCGTGGTCTGCAAGCTCGTTCAGGGTTTCGATGAAAGCTGTCCTCACGAAGCCTCCACTTCGGCGAGCGCCGTGACGAGCTCTTCCGGGGTGGGCGGCCGGTAGTGCCAGAGCACCTTGCCTTCCATCCAGCTCACGCCCTTGCCCTTGACGGTGTGGGCGATGATCGCGCTCGGCCGTCCCGGCTCGAGCGGCAATGACTCCAGGGTTGCGGACAACTCCTTCACGTCATGGCCGTCCACCTCGCGCACCGACCAGCCGAAGGCTCGGAACTTGTCGGCGAACGGCTCCAGCCCCAGCGTCTTGTCGACGCGGTCGAGGCTCTGAATCTTGTTGTAGTCGATGATCGCCGTGAGGTTGTCGAGCTGGTGGTGACCCGCGAACAGGATCGCCTCCCAGTTGGAGCCTTCATCGCACTCGCCGTCGCTCATCACGACGAAAACCCTCCACGCTGCGCCCTCGCGCTTGCCCGTGAGCGCCATCCCGGTTCCGACCGGAAGCCCGTGACCCAGCGACCCGCTCGAAAATTCCACGCCGGGCACGCCGACGTTGGTTACGTGTCCGTAGAGCTGCCCGCCGTTCCGCGCGTACTCCGCCAGGCGCTCCCTGGGCATGAAACCAGCCTCCGCGACCGCCGCGTAGGTCACCGCGGCCGCGTGTCCCTTGGACATGATGAGACGGTCTCGTGAGGGCCATGAAGGCATCTCGGGATCGATCCGCATCACCCGGCCGTAGAGCACGGCCAGGATGTCGGCAACCGAAAGGCACGATCCGATGTGAGAGGTCTTCGCCTGGCTGATCATGCGCAGAGAATGCGACCGCAGCCTGCGCGCCAAATCACGCAGGTCGTCGTCAGATGCCTTGGCGGTCACGATCAATCGATCCTCGCGAACGCGACGTACGGGTCGAAATCCAGTCTCTCCAGCTGCAGCTTGCCGATTCCGAGCGTGTCCAGGAGCGCAAGGGTCTCCCCCGGCCACAGCGGGTTGTCGAGCTCGTCGAAGGCCAGGATCGCGCCCTTCGGCATGCGGGGGACGAATGCCTCGAGTGCGGCCTTCGTCGGTTCGTACAGGTCGAAATCCATGTAGAGAAGGCTGACGACGAGGTGTGGGTGTTCAGCCACGAATCGGGGGATGGTCTGCGTCGCGTCGCCCTTTATCAGCTCCACCTTTGGGATGTGCCCGAGAAAACGATCCTTGTCGTAAAGGTCGATCAAGCTCATCAGCTCCGCGTACGAGTCGGCGCGCAGAGCGCCGGGTTCCGCCGTCTTCCACCCTGGGCCAGTCCGATCCTTGTCGCCTACGGTCGGGAATCCGGAGAAGCTGTCGAAACCGTAGATTCGCCTTGTCAGGTTCGCCGGCTCGAGCACCGCGCTGAGCTTGGCCCACGCCATGAGCCCGTAACCACGGTTCACACCACATTCGACGATGGAGCCTTTGACCCCGATCACCCGCTTGAACACCTCGTAGAGAGCAAAGATCCTGGTGAGGTGCTGCCGGCGTACGTACTTGGGGAAGTTCTCGAGCCGTATCTCCACCGGATCGGCGCTCGCCTCGAAGATCTTCTCGATCTCCCGGCCGACGGTGCGCTCCTGCTCGGTGCGGAGGGGTTTCGAATCGGTATCGCGAGTCAACTGGACTCTCCGGACGGCTTGGCTGGCGGCAGTGGCTCGGGGCTCAGGCTGACCATTGGCTGGTAAGAGTGTCGCAAATAGCCACCCACCACGGGGGATGGTTGAGCACCGGCCGCGAGAAGCCTATGAAACCGGCGCCGCCCTGATCCCTGCCGGCGACTTGCTTGATGAGGTAACTCGAAGTCCGGATGCGTCAATGCCGAGTTTGAACGCCAGGATTCCAAAGACCCACAGGCCGCGGTCGCTGGGGATGTCGCCGCTGAGGTTGGAGACGGTGAAGAACACCGTCACGATCATCATCACTCCGGCGATGGCCGGAGACCCTCGCTGGATGCCGGCCCACAGCAGCAACAGCCAGCCGCCGACCAGGGGCGCAAAGATCAGAAGGAACCCGATCAATCCCGTCTCGGACGCCACCTCCAGCGGCACGTTGTGCGGATATTGATAGAAGTTGCCTTTGCTCAGCGAGTTGGGAACCGCCCCGGCGAACGAGCCAAGGCCCGTGCCCAGGATCGGGTCTTGCTCCAGGAGCTGGAACCCGCGGTAAAGCATCTTGTCGCGATCGCCGGCGTTCCCCTCGAGGCTGATCAGGCGGTCCGTGATGCAGTAGCAATAGGACGTCGGGGTCCAGTGGTAGGTGATGGCGATCGCTCCGCCGGTCAAGCCCAGTAAGACCAGCGGCAGCGCGACGTAACGGCTGGCGGCGGCCTGACGGAAGGCGTTCGGCTTGCCGCGCGTCTCGCGCACGTACCTCGACGCGGCCCAGTAGGCGGCCGATAGGAGCAGCGCCAGGGCGAAAGCCACGAGCGACTGGCGAGCACCGGCGAAGATGATCCCGCCGATTCCGAGCACACCGACGGCGGCCGAAGCCCAGATGTTCTTCACCAGCCACGGCTGCACGGCAATCAGCGTTCCAAGCGCGATGAGATCGCCCTGCCAGCTGTAGCGGTCGGCGCCGAGGATCTTGTCCCCCAGCAGTGCGACCGTGATCAGGGCGAGCACCGCACCGATCGCGAGCTGTGAACCGGCTATGGGCCACGCGTCCTCGCCGCGCTGGACGATGATCGCCACAGCGGCCGCCATCGGCAGGACGATGAACACGAAGTACTCGAACTTTGAGGTCCCGTAGCTCACCTGGGCGGAGTCGAGGTGCAGCAGGTATTTCGTGCGCAGCCAGGAGATCGTCATCCACACGGCTACCGCGCCGACATAGGCGAGCATCAGCCGATTGGAGCGGCTGAACCGCAGCGAGAAAAGGGCCATCACGACGTAGCCAAGCGAGATCACGACCGCGACCGCGGGCCGCGGCGGCGAGCCAACGACGATTGCCACAGGGAGCGCCGCCAGCATGGCGAGGCGGGCGAGCCCGACCGGACTTCGATCCTCCGGGGCGACGAAGATGCCCGCGATCCGGTTTACCTCTAGCATGCTGAGGCCCGCCAGGAGCCAGAGCGCAAACACGAATGCGAGCAGGGCCGAGGTCGTTGGATCGGCGACCCGGCGGAGGACGAACGTAAGCACCAGCGCGAACAGGAAAGAGATCGCCAGGTTGCGCGCGTTGATCGGACGCACGTGCTGGGCGTCGATGACGCTACGCAACGTGACGTAGGCAGCCCATGGGAGCGCGCCGAGCAGCGTCAACCGCAAGACGTCCACGTCAGCGCTGAAGCTGGGACCAAGGTAGATGGTCAAGATCGGCGCGGCGAACACCTCGAGCAGGACCACCACGATCAGAGTCCCGGCGAGCGTTAAGCCCACGACCTCGACCACCTCCGTGCGCAGCTGCCTCACCTTGCCGGCGGCGAGCAGGCGAGCCGCGGTCGGGAGGAGCAGGAAGCTGATCGGCGTCAGGCTGGAGCCGATCATGCTCACCGCCGCGACGCCGAACGCCACGATGCCGGCGACCCGCAGGTTCGCGACCTGCGCGATGAGGATGCCCGGCATCGAAAAGATCAGCAGCGAAAACAAATCGCCCGGCATCCTCGGCACGCCGAAGCGGGTCAGCTCCCGCAGCCTGTCCTTGATATCGGCGAGACCGAAGGGCAGCCTCACGAGCACGAGCGCGGACGCGAGGCTCCATCCGATCCCCATCGCGTAGAGGATCGACACGACCGATCCGTGAAACAACAGGATCGCCCCGAGGGGCAGCAGCCCCATGTTGATCGCGATCAGCACGTTGGCCGCCTGGATGCGTTGCAGGCCGCGCAGGTAGCCGTAGGCGATGGAGTGCAGGCCCCCGCCCGCCAGCAGGACGGGAAGCGCGAGGACGAGGCTGGCGTGGCTCGCCGAACCGTAGAAGACGTGGCTCCAGAACGCTGAGGCGGCGAGCAGCACGGCGCTGAGGGCGCCGACGCCGGCGGCGAGGACGATCAGCGACGCGGATGCGTACCCAGGGGACTTTCCAGACTTCTCTGTCTCGGCATAAGCGACGTAGCGCGTGAGGCCCAGGTCCGCTCCAAGCAGCACCAGAGGCATGAGGAGCGAAAGGGTGCGGCGCGAGAGAGAGTACTCGCCGAAGCCTTCCGTCCCGGCAAAAACCGCGATCAGCTTGAAGGCGAGGAGATAACCGCCGACCACCACGCCCTCGGCGAGGAATGTCGTGAAGTAGTTGAACCGCTTCATGCCACGACCGGCCTCTTCTCGAACACCTCGAGCAGGCGCGCGGCAAGGCCCGGGATGTTGTGGTGCTCCAGCAGGTACCGTCGGCCGCGTTCTCCCATCTCCATCCTTTGTTCTGGAGTCAGCGCGACGAGCCGGTCGACGGCGTCGGCCAGGATCTCGGGATCGTTGGGCGGGACGCTGAACCCCGCCTCCGCGTCGCGGACCGGATCGTAGCTTGAGCGCCCGAAGAAGATGATCGGCCTGCCCGCCGCGAGGTAGTCGGTGAGCTTGTTGAGGCTGATTCCAAACCGGTAGAGCGGAAGGTCTCGCAGCCCATAGATGAAAGCGTCTGCCTCGCCCATCACCTTGGCCACGTCGCGCTTGGGCACGGCGGGCCTGAAGTCGACGTTGGCCAACTCGAGCTCCCCGGCCCGCTTGATCAGAGCTTCGCGTTCCTGCCCTGACCCGATGAGCACGAATCGGATCCCGTCGCGGCCGCGCTCCTGAAGCACGACGGCGGTGTCGAGGATGGTGTCGAGCGAGTTGGAGGCCACAAACCCGCCGAGGAACATGATCCGGAATGGGCTTGTCCGCCCTCCTGCGTAAGGCTCCAGCTCTTCGTAGCGGGCGAGCTCCACGCCGTGCGGCACCCACAGGATCTTGGCGGCCGAGATGCCTTGTGACTCGACATAAGCGTCCGTATGGCGCCAGAGCATCACTATGCGTTCGGCGCGTCGGAACAGGAAACGCTCGAGCCCTCGCATCCACCTCGCCACCCGACCTTGCGGGCTCAGGCGGCCGAAATCGATGAGAGTTTCCGGCCACAGGTCGGTGACCTCGAAGAAGAATCGCGCGCGCTTGATGCGGGCGAGGAAGTAGCCGCTCAGCGCGGCCAGCGGATGGACGGAGACGCCGATCACGATCTCCGGCCTTTCGCGCCTCAGCGCCCCCGCGATGAAAGCCACGACGCTGAAGGTGACCATGTTCAGAACCCGGCGGGCGTCGTTGCCTCGGTATCCCGGTGCTGAGATCCAGACGTAGCGGACCCCATCGATGTCTTCTTCCTTCCAGAGCCGCCACGCAAGCCGGCGGGCTGGTCGCAGATGGTAGTGACTGAAGCTGCAGGCGAAGATGGTCGTCGGGTGACCCTGCTCCACCCACCGCCGCCCGATGTCAAAGCTGCGGGTGGCGAGGCCGTCCGGAGGATCCGCGTAGTGGTTGACGATCCAGATCCGCATGGCGCGGACGTCCTCTCTTATTTGTGCGTCGAAAGTGACTCGGTCACCTCAACGGCGCCCCGCACCAGGTCGATGAGAATCGGGCTCAGCTCGCGCAGCGCGTCGAGATCGGTGCCGCGGTGCTTGAGCGCGATGACCACCGCGTCGAAACGCGTGTGGGGGATGCTGCGCACGAGCTCGAGCTCTTTCGGAAATTGGGTGGACTCGACGATCGGGTCGTAGACGACCACCGAATGGTGTGCCGACAACCCACGGGCGAAAGCGAGGGCCGCCGAGCCCCGCGGGTCGGGATAGTTGGGTTTGTAGGAAGCACCCACGACAAGAACCTTGCCCCGCGTGACACCGCCGGCCGACAGCAGCTCTCGAAGGTG
>DAIPXW010000121.1:0-6495 GCA_036783075.1 Candidatus Dormiibacterota bacterium
TTGAGCGTTGTCGCGCCGATGCACTGGATCTCGCCGCGGGCGAGTGCCGGCTTCAGGATGTTGGCGGCATCGATGGCGCCTTCAGCGGCGCCGGCGCCGACCAGCGTGTGCAGTTCGTCGATGAACAGCACCACCTCGCGGCTTGACCGAATCTCGTCGAGTATCTTTTTGAGGCGCTCTTCGAACTCGCCTCGGTATTTGGTGCCCGCGACGAGCGCGCCCATGTCCAGCGTCAACACACGCTTGTGCTGCAGCGATTCGGGCACATTCCCGAGGTTTATCTGTTGGGCAAGTCCCTCCGCGATGGCGGTCTTGCCAACGCCGGGCTCGCCGATGAGGGCAGGGTTGTTCTTCGTGCGCCGGCTCAAGATCTGTATCACGCGCTCGATCTCGGTCTCGCGCCCGATCACGGGGTCGAGCTGGTTGCGCCTCGCAAGCTCCGTGAGGTCGCGGCCGAACTGGTCGAGCAGCGGCGTCTTCGACGGCTTCTTCGGGGCCGGCTCAGCCTCGGTCTCGGCGCTCGAATCGTGAAGCAGGCGCTCGATCTCCGAGCGCACCTTGTCGAGGGTTGCGCCGAGGTCCTCGAGCACATGCGCGGCGATGCCTTCGCCTTCGATGAGCAAGCCCAGCAACAGATGCTCGGTGCCGACGTAGTTGTGACCCATCCGGCGGGCTTCCTCGAAGGAGATCTCGATGACCTTCTTGACCCTGGACGTCGGGATGATCTGCTGGATGATGATCCGCTCGTTCCGCCCGAGCACCGATTCGATCGTCTGGCGGACCTTGCCGATCTCCACGCCAAGGTTGTTGAGAACCTTGGCCGCCAGGCCTTCACCTTCGCGAAGCAAGCCCAGGAGCAGGTGCTCTGTACCGATGTAGCTGTGGTGCGACCGTTCTGCTTCTTCTTGGGCGAGCGTCAGAACCTTCTTGGCTCGCTCAGTAAATCTTTCAAACGGATACAAGGTCCCTATTTCCTCCTGGATATTGCGCGACTCGGGTGGGGCCAGCACCTCCTCAACGTTTTGGTACCCCTTGGTACCTCCGCACCTAATATAGCGTCCGGGTCAGCCGGCGGATTCGTTTAGGTCGGAGGCGCTATGGGACCGCTTCTCGGGCGCCTCGGTGGCTACCTGCCGGCAGTTGTCGCGCTGGCCACTCCAATCGTCTTCTTACCTAACGCCGAGGACTCATTCATCCTGCCCCGGGTTTCCATCGTCGTGGTTGCTGCATGCCTGGGCGTTGGGCTCGCCGTGCTCGCGCCGGGCGGTCCTGGACTGGGCCGGCAGCGCTGGCCCTTGGCGGTGGCGGCGCTGGCCGCGGTCCTTGCGTTTGCGTTCTCGATCTCATGGCCGCTGAGCCTCGCCGGCGCGTACAGCCGCTACGAGTCGCTGCCGGTACGCCTTGCCTACGTTGGCCTGTTCGCGGCCGCGGTATGGCTGCTGAGGGACCGCCGCAACCGTGAGTGGGTGCCGGCCGCCTTCGTGTTGGGAACCTCCATCGCCTGTATCGAGGCCATCCAGGAATGGGCTGCCCGCGTTCCATTTCGGCCCGATGGCAACCTGGGCAACGCCAACCTTCTCGCCGCCCTGGTGGCGATGGCGCTGCCGCTCGCGGTGGCACGTGGCGTGCGGGGTGGGCACTTTGTGGCGGCCTGGTGGATCGGGATCGCGGTGATGGTGGGCGGCCTCTGGGTGACGACGTCCCGGAGCGGCGGCGTCGGAGCGCTGGCGGGCTGTCTCGCGCTGGCGATCCTGTACGTGCGTGGCAGGTATGCCACTGCCGTGCGGGTCGCGTCCGTCACGGCTGTCGTCGCGGCCCTTCTGGTGATCGTGGCGGGCCCACTGAGGACGTTGAACGATGATCCGCCGAGCCTAAGGCTTCACCTGTGGCAGGACGGCTTGCGGCTCGTCGCGGCGCGACCGCTCACAGGCTGGGGCGAGGATGCGACCGGATTGTCGTTTGGGCGATTCTTGAGCCGCGACTACGCCTCTTTGGTCAGCTTTGACCGAATTCATTCGGGGCCACTTGACATTGCAGCGACACAGGGCCTGATCGGTCTTGCGGCGACGGGTTGGGTGCTCCTGGTTTTGGTGAAAGCGGGTTGGCGCCGGCGGCACGATGCCGGCGTGAGCCCGCTGATCGCGGCATGCGCCGGCTACACCGTCTGGGTGCTTTTCAACTTCGACTGGGCGCCGGTAACCGGCGTTTTCTGGCTGCTCGCGGGCACGGCATGGTCGTGGATCCGAGCCGAAGAAGAAGCCTCAACCGGCGGGGTGGTTCGAACCGGGCCGGCAGCAGTGGCCTCCGCCCTGCGTTCGAGTCTTGCCCTTGCCCTGGCGCTGGCCGCGGTCGGGCTGGGCGCGATGCCGCTCCTTGCCGACGTGTGGTATTTGCAGGGTCGGGCCGACCTTTCGGTGGTCGTGGATCCGCTGCAGGCGCGCTACCACTGGGGCCTGGGGCTGGCGCTGGCGGCGCAGGGTGATCAGGCTCGCGGTGTCGACGAGCTGAGGCGCGCGGCCGACTACGGCGAGGCGACTCCACAGCTCTACGTCGAGCTTGGCGACCACGAGGCTCAACTCGGCAGGCTTGGCGACGCGAGGAATGCCTACCTCAGAGCGCTGCAGATCGATCCGTTCTACACACCCGCCTCGCAGCGCCTCGCCCAGCTCGCCGCCTGACCTCAGGGGCAGTCCTCCCGCGGGCCCTCCCTCTCCCAGCGGCTCCCCTCCCCCGAGCCAAGCACCGCCTGCCTGAACTCAATCAGGCGCGCTGAAGGAAGGCAACCCTGCTTGTTAAGAACCGACCGCGCCGGTCGGCGCTAGGACTCGTCCTCGGTTTCGTCGTACTCGTCCGGCCGCCGGTCGACCTTGCCCGCGACGAAGTTGGCCGGAGGCGCCGACAGCTGCTTCAGGCTCAGCGAGATCCGGCGCCGCGCCGTGTCGATCCCGATGACCTTCACCTGCAGCGTCTCCCCGACCTTGAGCACGTCCTCGGTCCTCTCTACGTGATCCCACGACAGCTCCGAGATGTGGAGCAGCCCCTCGATGCCGGGCATGATCTGCAGGAAGGCGCCGTACTTCTTGGTCTTGGTCACCTGGCCCTCGACGATCGACCCGATCGGCATCGACTGCACCAGCCTCTCCCACGGGTCCTGCTGGAGCTGCCGCAGCGACAGCGAGATGCGCGTCTGCTCCGGATCGAGCTTGATCACCTTCACGGTGACCTCCTCGCCCAGCTGAAGCACGTCCGTCACCTTGGACACCCGGTCCCACGACAGCTCCGAGATGTGGATCAGCCCGTCGGCACCGCCGATGTCGACAAAGGCACCGTAGCTCGTGATCCCCGACACCGTTCCCTTGACGGTCGTGCCTGTCTGCAAGCGGCTGAAGAGCTCCTCACGCTTGCGGGCGCGGTCCTCGTCCTCGGCCGCCTTCTGGCTGACGATCAGCCGGTTGCGCTTCCGGTTGACCTCGAGGATCTTGACGGGGATCCGCTGGCCGACCAGCGACTCGAGGCTGCCGGCGTACGCGCGAGCCACCTGACTCGAGGGCAAGAAACCCCGCAAACCCAGGATGTTGACGATCAGGCCGCCCTTATTCTGCTCGCGGACGTCGGCCTCGATTACCGAGCCGTCCGTCTGCTTGTCCGCGGCCACCAGCCAGGTCGTCTCGGCGCGCGCCCGCCGCAGGCTGAGGACGACGTTGCCCTCTTCGTTCTCGGGCTGCAGCACGTAGACCTTGATCAGGTCTCCCGGCTCGAGGCCGACCGAGTCCAGGTCTCCGCGCAGGCCGAGCTCCTTGCTCGAGATGACGCCCTCTGCTTTGGCGCCGATGTCGACAAGGACTTCGTCCGGGTCGACTCTGACGACGATCCCATCCACGATATCCCCGTGGTTGGGGGTCTTGAAGGCCTCCGCCTCGTAGTGGAGGTAGTCCTCCATCGTCATCGGAGCGGATGAGTCTTGGTCGGTCGCCTCCTCCTGTTCGGTCAGGACGGCACCGGACTCATTGGACAAAGCAAGAACCCCCTAGAAGTTATTGGTGTGGTGTTGGTCGTCATAACGGCCTCCGCCAAAACGAACCGCAATTGTAACGCACGTAGGCCGCTATCCCGGGAATGGATTCACCAGGTCGTGGTTGTCGATCAGCCTGGTCTTGCCGATGCGGACGGCCAGGACCGCCAGCGAGCCCGGCGAAGCGAAGGTGACCGGGTCGACCGTTTCCGCATAGCCGACCCTCGCCAGCGGCTCGGCTGCGAGCCGGGCCAGGAGAAGCTCCCGGAGCCTGTCCGGCCGCCTCTCCCCCTTCGCGTAGGCCTGGGCCGCCTCTCGCAGCGCCGCGCTCAGGCACACCGCGGCCCGGCGCTCTTGCGGAGTCAGGTAGGCGTTTCTCGAGCTCAGGGCCAGGCCGTCCGCCTCCCGCACCGTCGCGCAGACGCAGATCTCGACCCCGGTGTCCAGGTCGGCCGCCAGCCTTCTGACCACCGCAACCTGCTGGGCGTCCTTCTGGCCGAAGTACGCCCGATCGGGTTGAGTTGCGGCGAACAGCTTTGCGACCACGGTCGCGACTCCTTCGAAGTGCCCCCGCCTGAAGGCTCCTTCGAGGACGTCCGAAAGGCCGAGCACGTGGACTCGAGTGGCCGAGCCCGGCGGGTACATGGTTGCGAGCGCGGGCCGGTAGACGGCGTCGACGCCGGCTTTCCTGAGCACCGCGCTGTCTCCCTCGTCGTCTCGCGGATACCTTTCGAAGTCTTCCCCCTCCCCAAACTGGATCGGGTTCACGAAGATGCTGACGATAACCCTGTCGTTTGCGCGACGGGCTTGGTCGATCAGGCTCAAGTGGCCCGCATGCAGCGCGCCCATGGTCGGCACCAGCCCGATCGAGAATCCGCCTGCGCGCCACCGACGCGAAGCTTCTATCGCGGCCGCGGGACTGTCGAAGACGGCGAATCCGCTAGCCGGCGCCGTACTTGACCTCTTCCTTTTCCTTCGCGGGCACCGGTTGCGCGCCGTTTGCCGAGTACGAGTGCTCCGGGCCTGGGAACTCGCCGTCCGCGACTTCGCGCGAGAACCGACGGGCCGCGGTCGCGATCTCCTCGGCCAGGTTGGCGTAGCGCTTGACGAACTTCGGCGCCTTGCCCGTCGTGAGGCCGAGCATGTCGTGGTAGACGAGCACCTGCCCATCGGTGCCGGACCCCGCCCCGATCCCGATCGTCGGAATGCGGAGAGCTTGCGTCACGCGTGTGGCAAGCTCGCCGGGCACGCCTTCCAGCACCAGGCTGAAAGCACCCGCCTGCTCAAGCTCCCTGGCGTCGGCCAGGATCCGAGCGGCTTGGGCGCTGCTTTTGCCCTGCACCTTGAAACCGCCCATGGCGTTGACAAACTGCGGTGTCAGCCCAAGGTGACCCATGACGGGGATGCCCAGCTCCGTGAGCCGTCGGGTGATCTCGACGATCCGGCCGCCGCCCTCGAGCTTGACGGCGTGCATGCCGGCCTCCTGGATGAACCTTCCCGCGCTGGCTATCGCCTGCTCGACGGACAGGTGGTAGGACATGAATGGCATGTCGCCGACCAAAAGCGCCTGCTTGGAGCCGCGTGACACGGCCTTGGCGTGATGGATCATGTCGTCCAGCGTCACCGGAAGCGTGGTCGGGTATCCGAGCATGACCATGCCGAGGCTGTCGCCGACGAGGAGGATGGGGATTTCGGCTTCGTCGAGGATCCGCGCGCTCAAATAGTCATAGGCGGTGAGCACGGCGAAACGGCTGTGCTCTTCCTTGAATCTCTGGACGTCCAGGACCGTTGTCATGCGCGTCGTCTCCTTCGGGTCGCTGCCGCTTTTTGGGTCAGCGCCCTGTGCATCCGCCGGGCCGCCGCGGGCTCGAGTCCCGCATTCGCCGCGATCCCGAGCGCGATCAGGCCGAGCATACGATAAAGGTCGGTCAATCGAGGCTTGCCCGATGCCTTCGCGCCGGCGTCCAGCTCCGCCAGGGCGCCGAGGTGCCGGCGGACGGTGGTCACGTCGCCACGGCGAATCGGCCCGGTCAGTGCGGCCACCGCGCCACGTTTCCGCACGTTGGCCAGAGCGCCTTCCGCGAGCGGCAGGAGGCCGGCCTCGGCTTCGTCCTCGCTCCAGCCCACGCTGGTGAGAAGTCGCACGCCCTCGCCGACCAGCACGTCGACGTAGTTCGATACCAGCACGGCGGCGGCGTGATACACGACACGGGCGCTGTCCTCGACGTGCTTCGGGCGCGCGCCTACCTCGCGGGCAAGACGCTCGAGCTCCCGTCGCAGGGCGGGTGTGCTGGCGTCCACCCCGACGACGATCCCGCGAACCGAATCGGGTGGGCGGGGTTCCGGAAACGACTGCAGCGGATGGAACGAACCGACGGCATGACGGGCGCGGAGCGCCTCGAGTGCGCTCAGCGGTGCCGCGCCGCTGGCGTGGACGAAGGAGACCGTGCTCGGGATGTGCGAGCCGGCCCGCGCCAGGTCGG
>DAIPXW010000122.1:0-6473 GCA_036783075.1 Candidatus Dormiibacterota bacterium
GTTGTACATCCGGGTTCCTACATCAGGGTGGGCCGCGAGCCAGTCCGCCGCCCCGATCGGGTAGCTGGAGGCGTCGAGGCTCTGCTGCTTCGCCGGGCTGATGCTGTCCGCGATCCGGGCCGCCGTGGCGATGGTGATGATCGCCAGGACGACCGCCGTCGTGACGGCAAAGATCCTCCGAGGCGGCAGCTCGAGCTTCCAGCGGCGCGTGGCTGAAACGTCCTTCCAGTAGGCGGAGTAGCTGTTGATCATCACGGGCGTGGCGACGGCAACGAACAAGACGACGTTGCGCACCGACTGGAGCGCGAGGCCGAGAGCGACGAGCGTGAGCAGGAACTCGTGAAGAGCCGGTCGCTTGAGCGTGAACCCGATGATGACCAGGAAGACCATGGCCTCGAACGGCCGCAGGTAGACCTGGTGGAAGTCAGGCGAGAACCACTCCACGATCAACCTCTGCTGGGCAACGCTTCCTTCGGTCTGGAACGGATACGGATAGAGGCTGAATCCGTGCGGCGTCGCCGCGACGGCCACCAGCGAGAAGACGGTGATGATCGCGAGGAACCGGACGTGCGCGCGGTGCGCCGGGTTCTCGCGGTTCCACGCCCATCCGACGAGCTCTGCAGCGAGCCCGACGCCGAGCCAGACAAACCCGATGACCCAACCTCCATGGAGGTTGGCCCAGAGCACCATGACCAACGGGAAGAGCTGGAGGGCACGGCTGCGCCCGCTCAGGTATCCCTGGAGCCAGTAAAGCTCGAGGCAGCTCAAGAAGAAGGTGATCATCTGGGCACGCGGACCCCAGATCGGCGAGCCCGCGATCGCGCCGACCGCGAGCCCGACGCCTACGATCACCCAGGGCTGCCGGCGGACCTGGCGGTACATCAGCCAGAAGGCGGCCCACGTCAAAAGCCCGAACCCTACGGCCAGGGCCGCGACGCCGAAGGCGTTGTACGCAAGCCACATCAGGATCTCGGTCAGGTACTCGTGGTCGGTCCAGGCGTGGGTGGGCACGGTGAAGGTGAAGATGTCGGTGGACGGGAGCCGCCCGTTGTCCACCATCCAGCGACCGATCCGGATGTGCCACCAGAAGTCGGGGTCCTGCTCGCCCGACGTGAAGAGCGAGAGGATCACGATCATCACGCCACCAAGGAGCAGCGTCCTTGCGCTTAGGCGCTCGGTGAGGCGCAGCCCCCCTCTCATCTCAGCGGGTTGGGGAAGTAACGCGGCACCCGGCTCGCGTAAGGGGGGTAGTCGTTCGGAAACGCCTTCGACAGGACGCCCTCCTCCCAGCGGATGCGGAGCAGCTCGCAGCCGATGAAGTAGACGACGGCGAGGGCACCCGCCCAGCCGGCGGTTGCCAGGTTCACGCCGATCATGGTCACGATCTCTCCGAGGTACACCGGGTGGCGGCTCAAGGAGTAAGGGCCGCCGGTGACGAGGCGGCGGGCCTCGGGGATGATCGAGAAGGACCGCCGCAGGTAGGCCAGGCCCCAGACGGAGTAGGCAAGGCCAAGCGTCGCCAGGATGTCAGCCACCAGGACCAGGCCCTCCCGGCGAACCCCGCCCGGCAGAAAGGGGGAGGCCAGGGCCGAGAACGTCCCGGTGAAGGCGATGAAGACGACGGTCGCCCGGTGGTCGGTGCCCCGCTTGGGCAGGCGCGTGCTGTAGAGGACGACCAGCATCGTGAAGTAGGCCAGGGCCAGGAGCTGCTGCGCGACGAACAGGTAGTCGGACGGTCGCTGGGCGGCATGGAGGGTGTCCCAGACGAATAGGAGCTGCCGGGCCAGGAACAGGCTGAAGAAAAGTGCGGGAAGGAGGCGGCCGAAGACCAGATCCCGCCAGTAGGTCCCGGACCGCTGGTGCACATCGTCTGGGACGTCCGGGGCCGGCATTCCCGGCGAAATCTACTGGAAGGGCCCCCGCCAGGGGGTGCCCGGAGCCTTTCCGCGCCTTCGACCGCTTCGAGCGCGGGTTGCGTTAGTTCATTGACCTACCCGGTACCGCCGAGTAGCATCACCGCCGCAAACGGCTCGAAACGACCGCAAGAAACGGTCAGAGGGGCCGTCAGACACATCAACAACCTGTAGTACAGGAAAAAGGAGGTGAATGCAGATGTTGAACCTTTACATGAAGCTTCGGAGCCTTACGACTCGTCAGGAAGGGCAGGGTATGGTCGAGTACGCCCTGATCCTCGTTCTCGTTTCAATCGTGGTCATCGTCATCCTTCTTACGATGGGTAACCAGATCAAGAACGTGTTCTCGAACGTCGTAGCCGCTCTCGGCTAACGAGAACCAAACGTAGTAGCACCTTCAGAGAGAGCCCCCAAAAGGGGCTCTCTCATTTAGCGGCAAGCGGGGGGACGATCGCGGTACGCCTCGCTACAATGGCGGCACTCTAGAAGATCAGATTTCGGAGGTGACTTAGTTTTGGCCGTCGCACCAGCATCACGACCGCGACCGGGCGGTGGTCGTCTTTTCATCATCGTCGGCTTGATACTTGCCATCGCGGCCGGCGCGGGAGTCTTCCTGCTCGGCGGACTCACCGCAGGCGGGGTCGGTGGCGGGCCTACCACGACCGTGATCGTCGCGAAGCAGGCCATTCCGACCCGTCACGTCATCACGGATGCGGACCTCGACACCGCCAAGGTGTCTGGCGCTTTCGCGAGCGTCAACACCTTCACGAGCAAGAGCGACGTCATCAACCTGATCTCCGAGATCCAGATCAGCAAGGGATCGGTGATCACGTCCGACATGCTCGCCAGGGACGTCGGGCTCATCCCGCCTGGCAGCGCTCCCGCCTACCTGCCGCTGGCGAGCGGCTACGTCGCCATGACCATCCCCACCGGTGAGCAGCAGGGTGTGGCCGGCCACATCGCGCTGGGCGACTACATCACGGTCATCGCGTCCGCGAGCTCGACCACGTTCTCGGTAGGCGTGGCGGCCGGGCCACCCAAGGTGCTGAGCAAGACCGTGTTCACGAACATCCGGATCATCGGACTCGGACCGGCGTCATCCAACGTCCAGCCGGCGAACGGCTCGACTTCCGTCGGGAGCTCCGGACCCTCCAGCGGAGTGGTCTCCAGCCTGACCATCGAGCTCACGCAGTGTGACGCGGAGTTCTTCACCTGGTTCCTTGGCAACACCACGATTCGCTACACGCTCGAGTCGTTCCACGACTACTTGCAGCAGCCGCCGAGCGCTCCGGACCCCACCTGTCCGACCGTTCTGTCGGCCCAGGGTGTCAGCCAGAAAGAGGTCGAAGCCAGGTACCATTTCACGGCCTTGTGACGTCCAGCGATAGCTGAGATGGGTCTACTCGACAGGGTCAAGCAGAACCAGACGGTTCCCCCCGGGGCGGTTGGCTCCACCAACGGCCCCGCGGTGGGCACCGTCCCGGGGGCGGCAGCGTCGTACAGCGCGTCGACCGCTATCCCGGTCGCTTCGGCGCCGGCCGCCGCGGCGGCGGCTCCTGCCGCCCCGCGAACGGGCTCGATAGGGGGCGAGCTCACCCCGGCCTTCACGGCGGCCAAGGTGCAGATCCACGCGCGGCTGATCGAGAAGTTCGCGGACCAGATCGACTCGAGCAACAAGGCGGGCGTCAGGGAGAAGATCGTCGAGCTCGCCGAGGAGTACTTCCGCTCCACGGCGATGACGATGACCAAGAACGACAAGGAGCGCCTTGTCGACTCGGTCCTCGACGACGTCCTCGGGCTCGGCCCCCTCGAGGCTCTGCTCGCGGACCCGGCCATCACAGAGATCATGGCCAACCACCCGAAGCAGATCTACGTCGAGAAGAGCGGCGAGCCGACCCTGTCGGCCGTCACCTTCGAGTCGGAGCGACAGATGCGCCAGGTGATCGACCGCATCGTCAGCCTGGTGGGCAGGCGGGTGGACGAGTCGACGCCCATCTGTGACGCGCGCCTGAAGGACGGCTCTCGCGTCAACGTCGTGATTCCGCCCATCGCGCTGAAGGGCCCGTGCCTCACCATCCGCAAGTTCGCGAAGGAGAAATGGGGACCGGCCGACGTCGTGAACCGGTTCCGCTCGTCGAGCCCCGAGCTGATGTTGTTCCTCCGCTCGTGCGTGCGGGCGCGACTGAACATCCTGGTCTCCGGAGGCACAGGCTCCGGTAAGACGACGCTTCTGAACATCCTGTCGTCCTTCATCCCGGAAACCGAGCGCTTGATCACGTGCGAGGACGCGGCCGAGCTTCAGCTGCAGCAGCCGCACTGGATCCAGCTGGAGTCTCGCCCACCCAACGTCGAAGGCAAGGGCGCGGTGCCCATCCGCGAGCTCGTCAAGAGCTGCCTCCGTATGCGTCCCGACCGAATCATCGTCGGCGAGTGTCGTGGCGGCGAGGCCCTGGACATGCTGCAGGCGATGAACACCGGCCACGACGGTTCCATGTCGACCCTTCACGCCAACAACCCGCACGAGTGCCTGGTGCGACTCGAGACCCTTGTGCTGCAGGCCGGCCAGGACCTGCCGTCCCGGGCCATTCGCGAGACGGTCGCCGCGGCCATCCACCTGATCGTGCAGCAGTCACGTCTGCGCGGTGGCGTGCGGCGTATCGTGAGCGTGGCCGAGATTACCGGCATGCAAGACGGCGACATACAATTCCAGGAAATCTTCACGTTCAGGCAGATCGGCATCAACGCCGAGGGCAAGGCGGTCGGTTACCACACGGCCACCGGCGTGATCCCGAAGCGTTTGGAGCATCTGAGGGCCGAAGGAGAGGAAATTTCCGAAGCCCTGTTCAAGGTCACACCGCAACCGTCGCCGGATAAGCTGTATTGACCGTTTAGGAGGTCCAGATGTCAATCCCCGTGGTATTCGGGCTCGTAGCATTCGCCGGCATCTTCTTGTTGTTCCTCGGCATCAGCCAGATGCGGCGCTCTGCCGGCGGCTCCGAGGACTTCGAAGCGAGGCTGGCCGCTTATGGCGTCACGACCGCCGGGGCCCAGACACTGCCTCCCTCGAGCGGTCTACGCGAAACGATGAACCGGCTCTTCCAGCCCGCCGCCGACCGGGTCGGGCGTGGGAACAGCAAGAAAGGCAAGCCCTCCGTAACCGAGCAGCTGCAGCGCGCGGACCTGAAGCTGCGCACCTCCGAGTTCTTCATGATCCAGATCGGCAGCACCGCACTGTTCATCGTGATCTCCTTCCTGCGTTTCGGCCTTCCCCTTGGAGGCCTGATCCAGATGATCATCTTCGGCACCATCGGATACCTGCTGCCGGGCTTTTACGTGAAGTACCGGATCAATCGCCGTTTGAAGGCTTTCAACAACCAGCTCGGCGACACGCTCACGCTTCTGTCAAACGCCATCAAGGCCGGCTACTCCTTCGCCCAGGCGATCGACACCGTGGCGAAGAACGCGGTGGCGCCGATCGCCGACGAGTTTGGGCGGGCCGTCCGTGAGATGAACCTCGGCGGCTCGCCGGACGAGGCGCTGTCGAACATCACCAAGCGCATAGCGAGCAACGACTTCGACCTGGTGGCGACCGCTTACTCCATCCACCGCACCGTGGGCGGAAACCTCGCGGAGATCCTCGACAACATCGCCTACACCATCCGCGAGCGCGTGAGGATCAAGGGCGAGATAGCGACGCTGACCGCCCAGGCCCGGGCGTCAGGCACGCTGATCACCTTCCTGCCGCTGGTGCTCGCCGCGTTCATGTACTTCGTGACCCCGACCTACTTCCGGCCGATGTTCTCGAACTTCATCGGCTGGGCGCTGCTGGCGCTTGGTGCTTTCATGATCTTCATCGGCAACCTGATCATTCGCCGCGTGGTGGCAATCGAGGTCTAGGGCATGAGCACAACCCTCCTGCTTTCGCTGGTCGTCGGCCTTGGAGTGCTCATGATCTTCTTCGGCCTGGCGCGCACACCCTCCACCAACACCGCCCGGATCGTCCAGGAGCGGCTCTCCAGGTATGGCGGGGAGATGCCGGAGGCGTTGACGCTGGACGAGGTCGAGCTGCAGAGGCCGTTCAGCGAGCGCTTCCTGCGCCCTTCGATCGAGCGGCTGGGCTCGCTGCTCTCGAGGTCCACGCCGCAAAAGGCGAGGCAGGACCTGATGAACCGACTGGATCTCGCGGGTCGCCCTGGCAACCTGACACCGGAAGACTTCGCGGCCGTGCGCATCGTCTCCGCCGCTGTCACGGCGGCGATCGGACTCTTGCTCGGGCTGTTGCTCAAGAACACCATCTACCTCGCGGTGGCCCTGGTGTTCGGCGCGATCTTCGGTTACTACCTGCCCGCGCTGTGGCTGAAGCAGAAAGTCGATGCGCGGCGGGCCGAGATCCAGAAGGGCTTGCCCGACGCCATGGACCTGCTCGTCATCGCCGTCGACGCCGGGCTTGGCTTCGACGCCGCCCTCGCCCGCGTTACGGACAAGTACAAGAACGCCCTCTCGGAGGAGTTTGCCAAGGTGCTGCGTGAGGTCAGCCTCGGGCGCCCACGGCTGGAAGCG
>DAIPXW010000123.1:0-6439 GCA_036783075.1 Candidatus Dormiibacterota bacterium
CGCCGCCTCGACATCGCGATGAGCCTCATCGGGAATCCGCGGGTCATCTTCCTCGACGAGCCGACGGCCGGGCTCGACCCCCAGGCGCGCATCGAGGTGTGGCGGGCCGTCAAGGAGCTCGCCGAGCACGGCACGACGGTGCTGCTCACCACGCAGTATCTGGACGAGGCCGAGCAGCTCGCCGACCGGATCGCAATCCTCCACGAGGGTCGGATCATCGTGAACGGCACCCTCACCGAACTGAAGCAGCTGCTCCCGCCCGCCAAGGTCGAATACGTCGAGAGGCAGCCGACCCTTGAGGACGTCTTCCTCGCCATCGTCGGTGACGACGGCAAAAACGGCAACGCAAGCAATGACCCGGCGTCGGCACTGACAAGTAGGGAACAACGATGAGCGAGCATTTCCTCGGCGATACCGCCGTCCTGCTGGGACGATCCCTGCGCCACATCACGCGCAGCCTGGACACCATCATCACGACCACGATCATGCCGATCGCCTTCATGCTGCTGTTCGTCTACGTGTTCGGTGGCGCGATCAGCTCAGGGTCGGGTTCGTATGTGAACTACCTGCTGCCCGGCATCCTGCTCATCACGATCGCCTCGGGCATCTCCTACACCGCCTTCCGGCTCTTCCTGGATATGAAGAGCGGCATATTCGAGCGATTCCAGTCCATGCCGATCGCACGGTCGTCCGTGCTGTGGGCGCACGTGCTGACCTCGCTGGTTGCCAATCTGATCTCGCTCACGGTCGTCGTGCTTGTCGCTTTCCTGATGGGCTTCCGCTCGGGGGCGGGAGTGCTGGCGTGGCTCGCGGTCGTCGGCATCCTGGTCCTGTTCACCCTGGCGTTGACGTGGATCGCCGTTATCCCCGGTCTCTCCGCTAAGACCGCGGACGGCGCGAGCGCGTTCGCCTATCCGCTCATCTTCCTGCCGTTCATCAGCTCGGCATTCGTGCCGACGCACAGCATGCCCGGCCCAGTGCGCGCCTTCGCCGAGCACCAGCCGGTGACCTCCATCGTCAACGCGATCCGCGACCTGTTCACACGGCAACCGGTCGGCTCCGACATCTGGATCGCCCTTGCCTGGTGTGTCGGCATCCTCATCGTGGCGTACATCTTCGCCATGGTTATCTACCGCCGCAGGATCTCCTAGTGGGGAACAGAAACCTTCTGGCCCGCATCCGCAACGCCGTTAGAGAGATCGACAAGGAGGGGATCCGATGAGCGAACACCGCCACGACCCGCACGGAGAGATGGACCCGGTCGTCGGCGCCTGGCACGGCTGGGAGTCGCCGGTCGGCCTCGGCCTTTTCTTCGTCCTGCTCGCCGTCGCGTTTGACCTCGTCCGCTTCGCATTCAAGTAGCCCACAGGCTAGGTACGAGACTCCCGGTCGGTGTGAAGCCCGGCGACTGTCGGCCAACGACACCTGCATGATTAGTCGTGAGATGACGCAATACCTGATCTCGTTCGATGACGGCGCGATGACCTTTCCCGAGGAGGAGCTGCCCGACGTGGCCGAGGCTGCGCACGCGGTGGCCCAGGAGGCCAAGGACGCCGGCGTGTGGGTGTTCGGCGGCGGGCTGAGGGACCACGAAGAGTCGAGCGTGGTGGCCACCGACGGGACGGTCACCGACGGCCCGTACCCGGAAAGCAAGCAGTACCTCGGCGGATTCGCGGTCGTCGACGTGCCCTCACGCGAGGAGGCGCTGGAGTGGGCTGCCAAGTTCGCCGTCGCCTGCCGCTGTGCTCAAGAGGTCCGCGAGTTCGTGCCCGACCCGGCCGTCTGATCGAAGGCCCACCACGGCCAGATCAGGGCTTCGTCATGAGTCGAGTTCGCGGCCTTCAAGTCGCGAAACAATGAATCCAGAGGTCGACCGTTATTCAGTACGTATCCCGACTCTGCCCCAATACCCCCGGGATACTCTGTGGAGGGGCCGCGCGATGCGGCCCCTCCTGCCCCTCCCCTTTCGCGGGGGTTGACCCGCTGTCCGGACTGACAGGCTTCGGGGGTCCGGCAACACACTTTGGGTCAGTTGGGCAACGGGTCAGTTCTCTAACGCTGCGGCACGAGTAGTTGATCGCACCGACCTGCCTTCTGGAGATCGGATTGCTGGGCTCCCTCCGAATGGGAGCCCAGCAGGCATCGTCTTAGGAGTTGACCGGCTCCAGCGCCAGCTCGTTGACGGCGCGGGCGACGATTTCGCGGTCGGCGTCCGACACGGCCGGGTGCACCGGTATCGAAACCATGTCTTCCGACGCCGCCTCGGCGCGAGGGCAAGGCGGGTTCTCATGCCTGTGGTACGCCGGCTGCCGGTGCACCGGTACCGGGTAGTAGACGCCAGTCCCGATCCCAGCCTCTTCGAGCTTGGCGCGCATGTCGTCGCGGCTGATGCCGTCGCCTGCCGGGACGCGCAGCGTGTACTGGTGATACACGTGCCGGTGGCCGGGGGCGACGCGCGGCCGGATGAATCGGCCCGAGCTGATCGCCGAGTCGTAGTACTGGGCGTTGCTGCGACGACGTTCGGTGATGTCTCCCAGCCGGCCCAGCTGCACGAGCCCGATCGCGGCCTGCATCTCCGTCATCCGGTAGTTGTATCCAATCGCCTCGTGGACGTACGGCTTGTCCGAGTAAGCCTGATGCCTGAGGCTGGCGATGGACTTCGCGATCGCCGGATCGTTCGTGATGACCATCCCGCCTTCGCCTGTGGTGATGTTCTTTGTCGCGTACAGCGAGTAGGCGGCCGTCCCAAACGTACCCAAAGGCTGCCCGTCGATCGTCGCACCCACCGCCTGGCATGCGTCCTGGATCAATGCGAGCCCATGGCGGTCGGCGAGGTCGAGAAACGCGCGCATGTCGACCGGGTTTCCGTGAAGGTGGACCGGCATGATGACCTTGGTGCGAGGCCCGATGAGCTCGGCCGCCGCTCGAGGGTCGAGGTTCAAAGAGTCGTCCACGTCGGCCAGCACCGGCCGGGCGCCTGTCTGGGCGATGGCGTTCGCCGTCGCTATGAACGTGAGCGGGCTGGTGATGACTTCGTCACCCGGTCCGACACCGTGCGCCACCAGCGCCAGGTAAAGCGCGGTGGTCCCGTTGGAGGTGGCGACCGCGAACCGGGCGCCCATCGCCGCCGCGAAGGCCTCTTCGAAGGCGCGGACGCGAGCTCCCTGGGCCAGGGCGCCTGAGCGCATCACCTCGAGCACCGCCGCTTCCTCTTCAGCTCCGAGCTGTGGACGTGCGATCGGGATCATGAGACGACTCCCGCCAGCGCGACGGCTCCTATCCGGTGACCGCGCGAGCAAGCGGTGCACTTCCCGTCGGCCGCCAGTCGCGCCCCGCACTCGCAGACATGTCCGACGACGCGAGCCGGGTTCCCGATCACCAGCGCGTGGGCGGGAACGTCGCGCGTCACCACGGAGCCCGCGCCGACGAGCGCAAAGCGCCCGACCTTGACGCCGGGCAGGATCGTGCAGCCCCCGCCTATGGAAGCCCCCTCCTCGACCGTCACACCGCTGACCGTCCAGTCCTCAGGGCCTTTGAGGGCGCCCTCAGGCGTGATCGCGCGAGGTCGCTTGTCGTTGAGCAGGCAGCTGTGAGGGCCGATGAACACGCCGCTCTCGACGCGAGCTCCCTTGAAAACCGAGACCCGGTTCTCGAGCTTGACGCGGTCGCCGATCGCCACGTCGACGTCGACGTAAACAGATTTGCCCAGCATGCATTGCGATCCGATGCGGGCTCCATCTCTGACCTGGGCTTCGTTCCAGATCTGCGTACCGTCACCGACGATCGCCGTCGGCGCTACCTCTGCCGTCCTGTGAATTCTTGGCGGTGCAAACATGCTCGAAGGCTACCAACCGAGGTCGACGCGGATCAATGGTTCGTTGCTCCGTTCGATGCCACTCATTAGGCGTTTGTCCCGCGGACGCGCTCAGGCTGACGAACGCTGCGCGCCGGCGCGCTCTATCGAGCACGATCGCCCGGCGGAGAGGGACCGCGAAAAGGGGCTTACGAGCTTTACGGTGCGAGCCTCGCCGGGCGGAATCGTGACCATCAGCCCTGACCCGTCAACAGATTCGGCGCCGTCCGCAACGAGCGAGTATCCGTCCGGGGTGTTGGCCCGTTCGATGCGATAGCTGCGCGACCTGGGCCCAGGGTTGTGCAGGCAGATCTCGTTTGAAAACATCGCCACCTGCCATCCGAGCCCTGGGTCGTGACGCTGCATGTAGCTGTGTCGAGAGATGTCCTCAAGGCTCGTCCAGCGCACCCCGCCGCCGCCCAAACGATGAATCTCATCCGCGCGCCGCGCAAACGGCTCCATGCCGGCACCGAGCTTCTTGACGTGCCCGAACGCGATAGCCGGCCGGCCCAGGAAGAGATCAAGCAGGTACATACGGTCAGGCAGGCCGCGGCGCCAGATCAAGGGAAAGCCCGCCCATGCGAGGTCGGCCGGCCGCATGCCGAGGTCGAACGCGTCCGGTGGGGGAGCACCCAGCGGATACCTGTCGTCGAAGTTGCAGGCCGCGACGAAGCCCAGAGCCTGGATGCTCGAGAAGATCTGAGGCGATCCGATCCCGTGCGGGAAGACCATCACCCGGTCAAGGGCAAGGCCGGTTCGCCGTGCAAATCGCTCGCCACGGGCCACCGCGCGACGCAGAGCGCTCTGTTGCGCGCCCAGTGACCTCGCGCGATAACGCGACTCTTTCGTCGCCGGCAGGTAGAACTCATAACCGCTGTGATCGCTGCCGTGGTAGCAGGCGGACAGCCAGCGTCCATTGACTCGGAGGAGGTCGACCACCGCAGGTTCTGCGAGCTCGAGCTCCCTCGGGATCGTCGCCACGGTCAGGTGAAAATCGTGCTCGCGGGCCTGTGCGAGCACCCGACCGTAGTCCAGCCCGAGCGTGCCGTTCCGCAGCGCGGGATCGTCGACGACGAACGCGGCGAGCGACTCGGGTGCGCGCCACGCGGCATCGCCGTACACCTGGCGCACCAGCATCATCGCCGGCAGGACGGTCAGCGCCTGGACCTGCGCGAGCGCACCGGCCAGCCGGGTCACGAATTGCGGACCGGCGCACAGGACGACCCGGCCTGCTCCCATTGAGAGCTCTGAGACGGCGGGCAGCTGCTGCTGATCGTTGCGGATCCACGCCAGGGTTGTGGCCCGCTCGCGCTCGACGAGGCCGGTCTCGCTTCCCAGGGCCTCGATTCCAACCCCGGCCAGCTCGCCCGCAAAAGCCACGTCGTGCTCGCTGAAGACGACTTCGCTCGGGGTGCTGTCCATGCGGCGGCTGCCGGGCAGCTCCTCGCCAAGTGCGTCGGAGAGGGCGGACAGGCCGCGCTCCGAGCCGGGGACGACGCCGTTGAGCAGCAGCGTGCCGCCTCCGGCAACGTAAGCGCGCAAAAGCTCGGTCAGCGGCTTTGGCACAGGCTCGGCCGACTCCATCGCCACACCGACGAGCGGCCAGCGCTCGCGAAGCGCGCATTCGAGCACCGGCCGGGCACTGTGCGGAGCCGCCTGATAGACCTCCAGGCCGTAGAAACGTCCGGCCTCGGCAAGCACCGGAGTCGAACCCGGGCTGCCGGCCGGAGCGATCACGCCTAGGCAGCCGGAACGCGGACGGCGCATCGAAGCTCCGTCGGAGCTCGCGTGCCGGGGCTCGGCCACCGACGTCACCTTGGCCGGCGTCGCTCGAGGTTCGAAGCCGCGCTGGTTGCTCCAGACCAGTCCGCGGACTCGATCCTCGCCGGCCCAAAGCCAGCGCCACGCCACCGCCGCCGCCAGTCGCGGTTTCTGTGACAGCGCCTCGAGCGCCGTGCCGGCCCGCGGCGCGGGCCTCATACGGCCTCGACCTGCTCGGCCACGGTGGACCAAGAGAACCCCTCCGACAGGGACCTTGTGCTCCGCGACTCGGTGAGAAGCCGGCCGACGGCTTCGACGAGCTCGCCAGGCGTATCCACCAGGACAACGCCGTCGGCGTTCCCGAACAGCTCGGGAAGAGCCCCGAAGCGCATGGCCGCGACGGGCAGGTCGGTTGCGAGCGCCTCGAGCACGGACAAGGGCATTCCGATCGCATAGTCGGTCGACATCGTGGGAAAGACGTAGCAGTCGGCCAGCCGGTAGATCTCGTCTATCTCGCTGAGAAAGCCCTGGATCATGACGACCCCGTGGCTTCGCAGCTCGCTTTCCAGCTGTCCCGATGCAGCTCCTCTCTGGCTGCTCGTGACCACGATCATCGTGTAGCCCGGCTGCGCCGCCAGCGGCAGCAGAGCCTCCATGTTGCGTCCTTCCGTCAGGTGCCCGACGTGAAGCACGACGCGCGCGTCACCAGGGATCCCCCATTTCAACCTGAGCGCGGCCTTCTCCCCCGGACGGGCGGGACGGAAGCGCTCGAGGTCGACGCCGGTCACCATTCGATCCACCCGCGCGCCGAGCCCCCTGATGTCC
>DAIPXW010000124.1:0-6417 GCA_036783075.1 Candidatus Dormiibacterota bacterium
GGTGACCTGGACGCGAAAGGCGCCCGGCTGGGGTGATCCCGGGGGCAGCGTGTCCTGTCCGACTCCGTGTCGGACGTGTCGACCTCCACGCGCAGGCGCAGCGAGCTCAGCCGGTCAACCACCCTGCCCGCGTACTCCTGCTGCGCGTCGGTGATGGGGATCACGATGACCTGTACGGGGTGAAGCCATGTTGGAAACGCCCCGGCGTACTGCTCGATCAAATAAGCGGTCATGCGCTCGAACGCGCCGAAGGCGCCGCGGTGGACGAGCACCGGCCGCTGCCGCGAACCGTCCTCGGCGACGTACTCGAGGTCGAACTTCTTCGGCAGCTGGTAGTCGACCTGGACTGTGTTGTTGGTGAACTCCCGCCGCAGGGCGTCGCGAACCTGGAAGTCGATCTTCGGGCCATAGAACGCAGCCTCGCCGACTCCGACTTTGTACGGCAGGTTCAAGCTCTCGAGCGCTTCCCTCAGCATCGCCTCCGCCGACTCCCACTCCTCGTCGGTCCCCGCCCACTTCGTCTTCACGTTGTCGCGGACGGACAGGCGGTACCAGTAATCCTCGACGCCGAGCGTCGACATGAAGTGGTTCGCCAGCTCGATCGCGCCCCGCACCTCGGAGATGACCTGGTCGGGAGTGCAGAAGATGTGCGCGTCGTTGAGGTTGAAAGACCGCACCCGGATCATCCCCGCAAGCTCGCCCGACTTTTCCAGCCGGTAGTTCTGCCCCAGCTCGGCGATGCGCAGCGGCAGATCTCGATAGCTGTGCAGGTCGTGACTGTAGACCAGGATGTGGTGAGGGCAGTTCATGGGGCGAAGCTCCAGCTCCTCCCCATCCTCGAAGCGCATCGGCGGGAACATCGTGTCGTGGAAGAGCTCCCAGTGCCCGCTCTGGCGGTAGAGGTCGAGCTTGGCCACGTGCGGCGTGATCACGTGGCGGTATCCGCGCCGCAGCTCCTCATCGACGATCCAGCGCTCCAGCTCGCGACGGATCGTCGCGCCATCCGGCAGCCAGATCACCTGGCCGACACCGACCCTCTCGTCGAGGGCGAAGAGCTTCAGCTCCTTGCCGAGCTTCTTGTGGTCCCGCTTCTCGGCCTCTTCCAGAAACTTGAGATAGTCCTCGAGCTCTCTCGGTGTCATCCATGCGGTGCCGTACAGGCGGGTCAGCTGCTTGTTCTTCTCGTCTCCTCGCCAGTAGGCGCCGGCGACCCGCATGAGCTTGAAAGCCTTGAGGTCCTTGGTCGAGCGCACGTGCGGCCCGCGGCAGAGGTCCAGGAAATCGCCAGTCCGGTAGAGGCTGACCTCGTCGCCCCCGACCTTGTCCGCGATCAGCTCGAGCTTGTAATCCTGGCCACGCTTGCTGAACTCATCGACGGCCTGGGCGCGCGACACCACCTCGTGCACGAACGGCCTGTTCTCCTGCGCGATGCGGCGCATACGCGACTCGATCGCCGGCAGGTCCGAGTCCGAGATCGGTTTCGAGAACTCGAAGTCGTAGTAGAAACCGTCCTGCACCGGCGGCCCGATGCCGTACTTCGCGTCGGGATAGAGCTCGGTGACCGCCGCGGCCAGCAAGTGTGCCGTGGAGTGGCGCATCACGTGCAGCGGATCGTCGCTCGACTCGTGGTCTCCGTATTCGCCCATGGGGTCGTCCAGTATATGAGCGACATTGAACTGGTCCGCGGTCGTCGACACGCTCGGATACCCCGCCGCGGGCCTGGGCATTCTCATCGAGAGCTCCGGCGTGCCCTTCCCCGGCGAAGCGCTGCTGCTCGCCGCCGCCGCGTGGGCGGCCGCAAGGCACCACTCGATCGTGCTGGTCATCCTGTTCGGTTTCCTCGGGGCGACGGCCGGCGCGGACCTGGGTTACCTCCTCGGCTTCAAGGGTGGCCGGCCGTTCGTGGAGCGGTTCGGCAGCTGGTTCAACATCCGGCCCGAGCACATCGCGCGCTCCGAGCTCTTCTTCGCCAGGTATGGCGACCGCGCGGTGCTGGCGGCTCGTTTCGTGCTCGGCCTGCGGACATGGGGATCGATGCTCGCCGGCATGGCGCGCATGCCGTTCTGGCGGTTCCAGGTCTTCAGCGCCATCGGCGGCCTTGGCTGGGCGACGATCATCGGCGTGGCCGGCTACCTGCTCGGCAGCAACCTTCCGCTCCTCGAGGCCATCGTCCGGGCGATCGGTCTCGGAGGGCTGGTCATCGTCGTGCTGCTGATAGTCATCCTGGTGATTGCTCAGAGACGCGCCTCCCAGCGGCGATGATGGCGATGCCCCCCACCAGAAGCAGGCCGCCTAGCCCGCCGATCACGTGGGCTGTTCCGATCGTGTCGGACAGCGCTGCCGCGACCAGCACTGGAATCGCGGTCACGCCGTTGATGACCATGTAGAGCAACGCGAAGATGCGGCCGCGCAGCTCATCGCTGGTCGACTCCATGAGGTAGGTGATCGCCGGGATCATGATCGCCCCGAACTCGACGCCGAGGAGGAAGCTGAAGCTCGCACTGGTGATCCGGTTGTGTACCTGGAGGTCCGGGAAATGCGCCATCGCCTCCGGCACGGCCGCAAGCGCGAGCATGGTCACCCCGTTTGCGACCAGGGAACCGGCGAGCAGCTTCGAGCGGTCGACGTTGCGCACGAACTGGCCGAGAAGCACCGCGCTGAGGATCGCGCCGGCGGTCGCCGGCCCGAGGATCACGTAGGTGTCCTGGGCCGCGATGCCGAGGACCTTGCTGACGTACGCAGGCGCCAGCGTGAAGAGCATGAAAAGCACGAGGACCGCGATGCTCACCTGGCCGAACGCGAGCAGCAGGCCGCGCGACGAGCGGAGGGCGTCGAGGCCCTCTTTGATGTCGACGACCATCACGCGGAACCTGCTGCGGCTCGCCTCCACCGGTGGCTCGGTGGTGCGCTGGAGGCGCGGGATGTCGGAGGCGAAGATCAGGGTCCCGGCGAGCAGGAGGAGGACGACAGCGCACCAGTAAGGGGCGTAAAGGTCGATTCTGGACACGACCGGTGCGAGCGCGCCGCCGACGACGAGCGTGAGGACCATCGTGAGCAGGGCCATCGAGTTCGCGGTGATCAGCGCCGAGCGCGGGAGGATGGTCGGGATGACGGCCGCCTCGGCGGGGCCGAAGAGCTGTCCGACCGCCGAGAAGACGAGCGTGATGAGGAGCAGGTGAAGGAAGTCGTTCTGCAGCCCTGGCACGAGCGCCGCGATCGGGATCAGAGCCACGACCGCCGCGCGGCCGAAGTTGCACCACAGCATGATCTGCTTGCGATCCATGCGGTCCGCGATCACTCCGGCGGGCGGAGCGAACAGGACCGCGGGCACCGTGTACGTGAGCAGTGTGATGGCGACCGGCGTGCTGCCGCCGGAGATGTGGTACGCGAGGATGATCAGCGAGAACAGCAGGAACTTGTCCGCCAGCTGCGCGGCAAGCTGCGCGAACCAGATGTTCCTGAACGCGGTGTGCCGCAGGACCGCCCGAAAGCCGCCAGGACCCTCGACCGGAAAACGGATGGGAGCCTCGATAGCGGCTAGAGATTAGCGACCGGCGCCCGCACCGAATCCCTTGTAGACCGCTTCCCACTCGCCCAGGGTCAGCGTCTGCGGGCGCCGCTGGGGGTCGATTCGCAGCTCGCGCAGGCGGTTCGCCGCTTCGCCGCTGCCTGTGCCGACAATTCGGCCCAGCGCATTGCCTAGCTGCTTGCGCCGGAACTGAAAAACGGCTTCGACGAGCGCGAAGAACGAGTCCATGTCATCGACCTCGACGGCGGGCTTGTCGCGCACGTCGAGCACCACGAGTGCAGAGTCGACCCTGGGCACCGGGGTGAACGCCGATGCCGAGATCACGAGCTCGATCCGAGCCTGGGCGAAAACCTGCACGGCGACGGTGGCGAGGCTCGCGCCGCTTGACGCGGTCCAGCGTTCGGCCACCTCGCGCTGCACCACAAGCGAGAGCCGGCGCGGTCTGGGTTGGTGATCGAGCAACTTCCGCAGGAGCGCGCCGGTCAGGTTGTACGGGATGTTGCCGGCGACCAGCTCTCCCCCATCCGGGAACAGGCCGCCAAGGTCGAGCCTGAGGACGTCCGACTCGACGACCTCGACGTTGTCGTGACCAGCGAGGCATTCACGCAGGGCGGGGATGAGCCGCCGGTCGAGCTCCACGGCGACGAGCCTCCGGCAGAGAGGCGCAAGGGCGATGGTCAGCGTCCCCACCCCCGCCCCCACCTCGAGCACGTCGCCGTCGGGCGTGGCCCCGGCCAGCCGCGCGATCGTATCGCGAAGCGCGGGGTCGGTCAGAAAGTTCTGGCCGAGGCTGTGCTTGAGCTCGATGCGGTGCCTCCGCAACAGATCGGCAAGCTGGCGCGTGTCAGCGGGGTCGATCACCGCGACGTCGCTTGAGCGTCATTTCATCCGGCTGAACAGCGCGTAGGCGTTGGCGTGCTCCAGCTCCGCCAGGGCCTCCATCGTGATTCCACGCAGCTCGGCGACGAGCTCCGCCGTGTCAAGAAGGTACGCGGGGCGATTGGGCGCGCCCATCCTCTTCTGGGCGTTGCCGTACGGCGAGTCGGTCTCGAGCAGCAGGCGATCCGCCGGGCATCGCGCGACGACCTGACGAAGGTCCGTGCGGCTCGGCCTCGTGATCAGGCCCGCAAACGACAGCGAGAAGCCCAGGTCGAGGAAGCGCTCCGCCGCGTCCCAGTCGAGCGCGAAGTAGTGCATCACGCCCCGCAGGCCGGCGTGTCGCTTGATGGCCAGCGCGATCTCGTCGTCCGCACCCCGGTTGTGAATGGAGACCGGCAGGTCGAGCTCCACAGCAAGATCGAACAGGTCATCCAGACGCTGGACCTGGACGTCGGCCGGCACCCCGCCAACGTGCTCGAAGTCCAGGCCGATCTCGCCGATCGCGACCACCTGTTCGTCCGCGGCGAGCTCCCGGAGCGTATCTATCGCGAGGGCCGAAGTTTCGAGGGGGTAGTGCCCGATGGCGGCCCACACCGGTTCGTAGCGGTGAGCGAGCTCCACGGCGTTGCGACTCCGGTCGAGATCGACGCCCATCGCGATGAGCCGCGTGACGCCCGCACGGTCCGCCTCCACGACCACGTCGCCGGCATCGCCCAGCTCCTCGATGTGCAGGTGGGTGTCTACGAAGATGCCGGCTCTTCCTCTTCGACCACGTCGTCCAGGCGCTTGAACAGCGCCTCGGGCGCGGGCAGCTTGCGACCGGGGGCGAGCTCGGATCGCGTCCACCGGTTCGCGATCGGGTAGTCCCCGGTCAGCACGACGTGCGATCCGCCTTCGTCGGAGAACTCGCGGACCTCTGGCTGCGGCGCGATGACGTCGTCGTATCCGAGCATGCGGTGCAGGCGCTGCCCCGAGAACGGCAGGAACGGAGTGAGCATGGTCTTGAGGTTGTCGACACAGCGAAGCGCCACGTAAAGCACGGTGCCGGCGCGGACGCGGTCTGTCTTGATCGTGTGCCACGGCTGCTCGGTCCCGAGGTATACGTTGACTTTCGCGGCCATCGCCATCGCGTGCTTCAACGCGAGCTGGAAGTGCGACCGTCCAAGCTGCAGCGCGACATGGTCGAGCGCCTCCTCGACCTCGGCGATGAGCGCCTGATCGGAGTCGGTCAGTTCGCCCGGTTCCGGCACCCCTCCGAAGTTGCGGTGCGCGTTGACGAGCGTGCGATGAACCAGGTTGCCCCAGGTCGCGACCAGCTCGTCGTTGTTGCGGCGCACGAACTCCGACCATGTGAAGTCGGTGTCCTGGTTCTCGGGGCCCGCGATCATCAGGTAGTACCGAAGGGCGTCGGGGTCGTACCGGTCCAGCACGTCGCGCACGTAGATGACGTGGCCCCGGCTGGTCGACAGCCGCTTGCCCTCCATGTGCAGGTGCTCGCTCGCGACGATCTCGTCGGGGAGCTTGAGATCCCCCACCCCGATGAGGATCGCCGGCCACATGACGGTGTGGAACGTGATGTTGTCCTTCCCCATCACGTAGTAGTGCACGGAGTCCGGGTTCTGCCACCAATCCTTCCACGCATCCGGCTCGCCGCGCTGCGCCGCCCACTCGATGGACGCCGACAGGTACCCGATCACGGCGTCGAACCACACATAGATCTTCTTGTGGGGGTTGTCCTCCCATTCCGGCAGGGGCACCGGAACGCCCCAGTCCAGGTCGCGGGTGATCGCCCGCGGCTTTAGGTTGCGCACGAACTCGAGTGAGTACTTGCGCACGTTGGGCCGCCAGTCGTCGTGCTGCTCGATCCACTCTTTGAGCCGATCGCCCAGGGCCGGCAGGTCGAAGAAGAGGTGCTCGGTCTCGCGAAACTCGACGGGGGCATCGCTGCCGCGCTGGTGCGGCTCGATCAGGTCGATGGGGTCAAGCTGGTTGCCGCAGTTGTCGCACTG
>DAIPXW010000125.1:0-6412 GCA_036783075.1 Candidatus Dormiibacterota bacterium
CTGACGCGCCGTGAGCAAGCCTCGCGCGTTCCGGTTTGGAGTGCAGGAGCACCGCGCGACCAGCGCGGCCGCTTGGCGTGAGAAGGCCCGACTCGTGGAATCGCTCGGCTATTCAACCCTGTACATCCCGGATCACTTTGGCGACCAGCTTGGGCCGCTCGCGGCCCTAATGTCGGCGGCCGACGCGACGACCCGGCTGCGAATCGGTTCGCTCGTGTTCGACAACGATTACCGCCATCCCGTCCTGCTGGCCAAGGAGGCGGCGACGCTCGACCTGCTGTCGGATGGGCGACTCGACTTCGGGCTCGGCGCTGGATGGATGGCGTCCGACTACGAACAATCCGGAATACCGTTCGATACTCCGGGTGTCCGCATCGATCGCATGGCGGAAGCCCTGCAGATCATCAAGCAATTCTTCGCTGGAGGCAGCGTTTCGTTCGCGGGCAAGCACTACGTGGTCGAAGGCCTGGAAGCAGCGCCGTCACCGGTGCAGAAACCCCATCCACCGATCGTGCTCGGCGGCGGGGGGCGGCGGATGCTGCAGCTGGCCGCCCGCGAAGCGGACATCATCAGCGTCAACTACAACCTGCGCGAGGGGCGCATCAACCGGAAGCTTGTCCACACCGGGATGGCCGGGGCGACGGAAGAGAAGCTGGGCTGGATCAGAGAGGCCGCGGGCGGACGGCTCGACGAAATCGAGCTCGGAGCCACGATCTTCGTCGCCAACGTCACCGACGATCGAGACTCCATTGCCGAGTCGATGGCCGCGGCCCTGGGCACAGAGCCACAGGAGATCCTCGACATGCCCCATTTCCTGATCGGAACGGTCGAGCAGCTCGTCGACGACCTCCGGGCGCGGCGTGAGCGCTATGGGATTTCGTTCATCGTCGTGCCGGGTGAGGCGGCCGAGTCACTCGCGCCGGTCGTCGAGCGGCTGACGGGCAACTGAAGCCCTACTGTAGATTTGGTGGCGATGGCCACCACAGAGCACGTCGAGCTCAACGGCCCGAACGAGGGCCGGTCGACTGAAGTCCTCACGCCCGAGGCGCTGGCGTTTGTCGGCCGCTTGCAAAACGAATTCGGCGCGCGCCGCCTCGAGCTGCTGCAACGGCGTGATGAACGCCAGAAGCGCCTTGACGCCGGCGAGTCGCCACAGTTTCTCGCCGGCACGCGAGAAGTCCGTGAATCGGAGTGGAAGGTCGCGAGAGCTCCACGGGACCTGCTGGACCGGCGTGTGGAGATCACCGGCCCCACGGACCGGAAGATGCTGATCAACGCGCTCAACTCAGGAGCCAAGGTGTTCATGGCGGATTTCGAGGACGCAAACTCACCGACCTGGTCGAACCTGGTCGAGGGTCAGGTCAACCTGATCGACGCGATCGAAAGACGAATCGGTTTCACCAGCCCGGAGGGAAAGGAGTACCGGCTCAACGAAGAGGTCGCGACGCTCCTCGTTCGCCCGCGTGGCTGGCATCTCGAGGAGAAGCACGTCGTCCTGGGAGGCAAGGCCGTCTCGGGCAGCCTGTTCGACTTTGGCATGTACTTCTTTCACAACGCCGAACGGCTGCGCAAGAAGGGAAGCGGCCCGTACTTCTACCTGGCAAAGCTCGAGAGTCACCTGGAGGCGCGGCTGTGGAACGACGTGTTCAACTTCGCGCAGGACGACCTGGGCGTTCCGCGCGGCACCATCCGGGCCACGGTGCTGATCGAGACCATCCTCGCGGCGTTCGAGATGGAGGAGATCCTGTACGAGCTGCGAGAGCACTCGAGCGGTCTCAACGCCGGGAGGTGGGACTACATCTTCAGCATCATCAAGAAGTTCCGGAACCGACCTGATTTCGTGCTTCCAGATCGGGCGCAGGTGACGATGACGGTGCCGTTCATGCGGGCTTACACCGAGCTGCTGGTCAAGACTTGCCACCGCCGCGGCGCGCACGCGATGGGCGGCATGGCCGCATTCATCCCGTCACGGCGTGACCCCGAGGTCAACCGCGTGGCGCTGACCAAGGTCAAGGAAGACAAGGACCGCGAGGCGGGTGATGGATTCGACGGGACCTGGGTGGCGCACCCGGACCTCGTGCCGACCGCGATGGAGTCGTTCGACAGAGTGCTTGGCGAGCGCCCAAACCAGCTGGATCGCCAGAGACCCGAGGTGGAGGTGTCCGAGGCGCAGCTGATCGATGTTCGAGTGCCGGGCGGCAGCGTGAGCGAAAACGGGTTGCGGATGAACGTAAGCGTGGGCATCCAGTACATCGAGTCGTGGTTGCGGGGAGTCGGGGCCGCGGCCATCAACAACCTGATGGAGGACGTCGCGACGGCAGAGATTTCGCGGTCGCAGGTCTGGCAGTGGATCCGTCACTCCGCGCGCCTGAGCGAGGGGTCGACGGTGAACGAAGACCTGGTTCGGGAGATCGCCGAGGACGAGATGGGCAAGATTCGAGACCGGCTCGGGAATGACGCCTGGGCGAAGAGCCGGTTCACGGAGGCGCGTGCCGTCTTTGAAGAGGTCAGCCTGGCCAAGTCGTTCCCGCAGTTCCTGACCCTCGTGGCGCAAAAACACCTGGACTGACGGCGCGGGGTCTTAACAGGCTGGGTTCCAACCGGCTTTTTTGCGCTCTAGAGTCGATCCAGGCGAAGTCGGCGGGGGAGGGGCCGGCGGGAGTGGGAGGGCCCGCCAGATCAGCGCCCTAGGCGCCTGGCTGCTAGGCCTCTGGTCGGGGCGTCGCGGGGGGCTTGCCCGGTAGGCGGCGCCACTGGCGAGGGCCTACCCCGTTGTTGGGGTTGCCCGGCACGAACGCCACGGCGGACGGCTTGACCATGCAGTTGTCCTTACGGACCACGCTGCGCTCGCCGCCCTCGGAGTGCTCGATCACCACTGTCCGCTCCAGCACGGCTCGGACCCGAACCTGCTTGCCGTCGACCATCGCACTGAATCCACCGCTGACCTCGTGGTTGAGTGGAGGGACGATGCTGGCCAGCGAGACTAGTTCGACGATCTTGCTCATGTGGGTTTCCCTCGGGCTAGGCGGCGGGGTGTGAGGCCGCGGAAACAAAAAACGCCGAACCCCAGTTCGGCCGAGGCGAAGTTTACCAGAAGGCCCGCAATCTGCCCTTCGGTGAGGGCGAACCAAAGCGACCGCTATGCCGCTGAGCTGTGCTCCTGCATGCGAAGCTGTCGCGCCGCCTCACGGCCCCTGCGGGCCGCTTCCTTGCTGGCGAGGTGCCGCACGCGAAGGTGTCGCGGATCGACCATCAGGCGCCGGCGGTTGACCAGCACCTTGGCTTCGCCCGGTGCGGGCTCGACCACGGCCGTGCGCTCGAGAACGGCGGTCACCCAGACACGCCGCCCGTCGACCTCGGCCTCGAAGTCGGGCAGGATCTCGTCGTCTTCATCCATCTCCACGCTGTCGAGTGCAACCAGCTCAGCGGGGCTGCTCGACGGGCGCTCGATGGTTTTTCGGTTTGTAGCCATGCTCATATCCGAGATACCCGATCGCGAGAAGAATCAAACCCAGGGCCAGCCAGGGAATCAGGTGCGCCGGGAACAGTCCGAACAGATCCCGAACTCGGGGCCCCAGGCGGCGTCCCAGCTCCAGGAAGATCGCGGCCCAGATCGAAGCGGACACAACAACGCACGGTATGAAAACCCTGTAAGGGACCTCGAGTATTCCAGAAAGTGCTGACAGGACGATCCGCATCCCCGGAATGTGGCGCCCGATGATGATGGCCCACGGACCCCATCGCTTAAAGATGCTTTCGGCGCGCAAAAGCCTTACATCCGTGATCCCGATGAAGCGCCCGTACCGCTGGATGAAGGGGCGGCCGTAGCGCCGGCTGAGAGTCAGGTTGCACGTACTGCCGAGCACAGCGCCCGCAACGACGGCCAGGTATGCCATCGGGTAGGGGATGGCGCCCGTCGTCGTCAGGTAACCGCCGTAGGCGATCGCGGCATCTCCCGGGGCCGGCAGGGGGATGCCCAGCTCCTCCAGGAAGATGACCACGAACAGGCCACCTGTCTGGTGCTCCAGGACGAAGATCCGCAGGGCATGCGTCAGCGGTCGCCACCAGCGAGGCTCGCGCAGCCAACCCGGAATCAGGTTTGCCAGGAACACGGCCAAAGCGAGCATCGATCCGGGTCAGCGCGCCAGGCGCGCGGCCACCTTCTTGGCGGAGCCCCATTCAAGGCCTATCCCGAATACGCGCTCGAAGTGAGTGGCATAGGCGCGCGCCGCAGTTTCGGTGCCGATCAAGCGACCGGTGATCGCCTCCACCGAGGTGGGTCGTTTGTCGGCGTGCCCGCAAGGGATGATGCCTTCGAAGTAATCGAGGTCGCTTGTCAGGTTGAGCGCAAACCCGTGGCTCACGATGGACCGGTTCAGCTTGATCCCGATGGCGGCGACCTTCTCACCTCGCGACCACACGCCGGTAAGACCCGGCTCCCCCGGCTGGGACTCGATACCAAGGGTCGCCAGGTAATCGATGAGCGACAGCTCGAGGAGCTCCAGGTAGCGCGGGATCGTCAGGCCGACGGCGGCCAGATCCAGGATCGGGTAGCCGACCAACTGTCCCGGCCCGTGGTACGTCGCCTCGCCGCCACGATCAGACCAAACCACCTCGACCTGGCGCCGAGCCCGCTCGGCTTCGTCCCACAGCACGTGGTCAGGGCTGGCCGCCCTGCCCATCGTGAACACGTGGGGGTGTTCGAGGAGGAGCAGCGTGTCCGGGATGCTGCCGGCGCGCAAGGCGTCGACGAGATCGACCTGGAGGTCCCAGGCCTCCCGGTAGGGAGTCCTACCCAGCCAGCAGGCTCTTGCGGGCTGGGACTTGTTCATCTGCATGGTATGAGGAGCGGACGAGCGGACCGGCCTCGACGTGGCCGAAGCCCATGGCGAGCGCCTGCTCCTTGAGGCGCGCGAACTCATCGGGATGGTAGTAGCGGACGACCTCTGCGTGCTTCTTCGAAGGTCGAAGGTACTGGCCCACCGTCAGCACGTCGATGTCGTGCTCCCGCATGTTGCGGAAGACTTCGAGCAGCTCTTCCTCGGTTTCCCCGAGCCCGACCATCAGACCCGACTTGCTGACCATGTGCGGCGCCAGCACCTTCACATGCCGCAGGAGCGCGAGGCTGTTGGCGTAAACGGCCTTCGGACGGATCCGCGAGTACAGACGGGGCACCGTCTCGGTGTTGTGGTTGAAGATGTCCGGGCCGGCCTCGACCACGGTGCGCACCGACTCAAGCTCGCCTTGAAAGTCGGGCGTCAGGACTTCGATCGTCGTGCCGGGACTGCGGCGGCGGATCGCGCGGATTGTCCGCGCGAAGATCCCGGCGCCTCCATCCTTCAAGTCATCCCGGTCAACCGACGTGATGACCGCGTGCTTGAGGCCCAGCTCGGCAACAGATTCCGCGACGCGGAGCGGTTCGCCGAGGTCCAGCTCAGACGGGCGCCCCGATGTGACGGCGCAGAACCGGCACGCGCGGGTGCAGACGTCGCCGAGGATCATGAAAGTCGCGGTCCTGCGATTCCAGCAGTCGAAGATGTTCGGGCACCGCGCCTCCTCGCACACCGTGTGCAGCCGGCCGCCGCGGACCATCTCCTTGAGCTCTTTGAAGTTCGCGCCCTCTGTCACACGCACGCGAATCCACGAAGGGATTTCGGCCGGCCTCAGAGGTTGCGTCGCGCTCACAGGCGGATGCTACCGGGCGTCCACTCTTCCAGGCGCTTCTTGATCGTGCTCAGGAACTGCCCCGCCATCATCCCGTCGACGATGCGGTGATCGAAGCTCAAGCACATGTTCATGATGTGCCGCACGGCGATCGCGTCGCCTATGACCACGGCGCGCTTGACGATCGTCTCGGTCGTCAGGATGGCGGCCTGCGGCTGGTTGATGATGGGCTGGCTTGCCACGGAGCCCGTCGCACCGGTGTTGTTGAGCGTAAATGTGCCGCCTTGAACGTCATCGGGCTTGAGACGCTTGCTGCGCGCGCGCTCGATCAGGTCGTTGAGGTCACGCACGAGGTCGGTGAAGCCGCGCTGGTCGGCGTCCTTCAGCACCGGGACGATCAGCCCGTCAGGGATCGAAACGGCAACGCCCAGGTTGATGTAGCGCTTCACGATGATCCCTTCGTCGCTCCATGTCGAGTTGAGCCAGGGGTATTGCTTGATCGCTTCGCACACGACCTGGATCACGAACGGCAGGTAGGTCAGCGCAACGCCGTGCCGGGCCCGGAACTGCTCCTTCTCGGACTCGCGGTAGCGAACAAGGCCGGTCACGTCGACCTCCTGCAGAGTCCAGGCGTGGGGAGATGTCGCGAGGCTGCGCACCATGTGCTCGGCGATCGAGCGCCGCATGACGCTCAGCTTCACCAGCTCTTCGCGGGCGCCGTCCACGCGGACTGGAGCCGCCGCAGCCG
>DAIPXW010000126.1:0-6407 GCA_036783075.1 Candidatus Dormiibacterota bacterium
CGTGACGACGCCGCGCCGGGCCCCTTGACGCGGCCTTCAGCGCCAGAGGCGCCCGGCCGCTTAGGCCGCGAAGGTGCAAGGAAGTTCGGGGTCGCGACACTCCGGTGAGTCAGCCCAGCGCCAATGACGTCGTCGTCATCGGCGGCGGGGTCACGGGCGCCGGCGTCGCGCGCGACCTTTCCTTGCGCGGCCTGTCCGTCCTCTTGCTGGACAAGGGCGACTGGGGGGCGGGCACGAGCGGCTCCTCGAGCTGGATGATCCATGGCGGCCCTCGCTACCTAGAGTTCGACTGGGACACCACCAGGATCTCGACCAAGGACGCGGGCCACATCGTGACCATCGCCCGCAACATCGTCTACCGCGTCGTCTTTCTGATACCGGTGCTGCCACACGACCGGAACAACATCGAGCGGATGGAGACGGCGATGGAGGTCTACGACCGCTTTCAGCCGCTCAAGAAGGCCCATCCGCACCGGAGGCTGACGCCGCAAGAGGCCCTCCGCGCCGAGCCCGGGCTGAGCCCGGACATCATCGGCGCGGTGACCATGGAGGAGTGGGGCGTCGATCCGCACCGGCTCGTCTATGCCAACGTGGAGGACGCGACGGCGCACGGTGCTCGCGCGCTGAACCACACTAAGGTCGTCGACCTGATCCGGGACGGCGGCAAGGTGATCGGCGTCCGCTATCGAGCATCCGACGGCGCGCTCTCCGAGGCGCGTGCCCGCGTGGTCGTCAACGCGACGGGACCGTGGTCGCCGCAGGTCAGCGGCATGGCGGGAGTCGAGGTGCAGCTGCGACCGGCCAAGGGGATCCACCTCGTCTACCCGCATCGCATCTCGAATTTTTCGATCAGCGCCGAATCTATCGATGGCCGGGACCTGCTGATGGTGTCCCACAGCGGCTTCACCCTGCTCGGCACGACGGACGATGACTTCTACGGCGACCTCGATTCGATCGACGTTTTCGAGGACGAGGTCGATTACCTGCTCCAGGCCTTCGAGCGGGTCTTCCCGTCGATCAAGGCCTACCGGCCGGTCCGCACGACGGTGGGAGTTCGCCCGACGTTGTTCAAGTGGCGGCGCTACGAGGACGAGCTCTCGCGGCGCCACGAGGTGATCGACCACGCGGCGGAAGGAGTCGAAGGCTTCGTCACGATCGCCGGCGGCAAGCTGTCGATGTACAGGCTCATGGCGGAAGAGACGTCGGACATGGTGTGCCGCAAGCTCGGTCACCAGGCGGCGTGCACCACTGCCAGCACCCCCCTGCCGGGAAGCGAGTCGGACATGGAACCAGCGGCCGACCTCGCTCGCCGGTGCGGCATCCCCGCGCTGGCTGCGATCAAGATCCAGAGCCGGCACGGTTGCCGCGCGGAAAAGATCCTGGACGTGGAGCGCGCGGGGCGCATCGTCTGCCGGTGCGAACCGATCACGGAGGCGGAGCTCGTGCACGCGGCACGCCACGAGCAGGTGCGGTCGCTCGCCGACGCGTTCCGTCGGGTCGGGCTCGCGGCCGGACCCTGCGCCGGAGCGGCGTGCATCTTGCGCGCAGCGGAGGTGATCGGCGCCGAGCTCGGATGGAGCGCCTCTCAGCGCTTCGAAGCGGCGCGCGAATTCGTTCAGGGCGCATGGCTGGGCCGCGCCCCGGTGCTCGGACCCTCCGGATGGGCGCAGGAAGAGTTGGCGCGCGGCGCCATGCGCGGGTTGGTGAGCTGACAGTGGGACGAACCGACTCGCTGGCGAAGCTGGCCCTCGCGTATGGAGTCCACCTGACAAAGCGAAGGCTCACGCGCCCGCGCTCACAGCTCTCCGACCTCCTCGACACGTACGCGCCCGATGGAATCCGCGCGCTCGAACCGTACGAGCGGGAGCGGCACCCCCATCTCGTCGGCTGCATCAACTGCGGGCTGTGCGCTCTCGCCGCCGGACGGATGGGAAAGGCGCGCATGCCCGACGTCGCTGCGTCCTACATGCGCCTTTACGCTCGGTTGGGCGAGGCGTCCTCCGACATCTCGGGTGGCACGCCCGACCTCGAGGCCGCCGCCGCGGCCTGTCCAGTCGGTGTGCCGTTGGAAGAGGTGGCGGCGATCGTGCGCCGGCTGGCCGCCGGCTGAGTTCGGGGCGACACCCTCCAGGCCGACACGCCGATCCTGATCACCCCGTGACCCGGCTTCGGATCGCGATGATCCAGGCCCCTGACCAGCGCCGCTGAATGCCGCAACCGCGCACCGACCTCAGGTGGCGCGCGCGCCGCTTCGAGGCTTGCGACCCCGAGCCGTGGACGCAGGCCGAACGCCTCATGGGGTTGCTAGTTATCCACATTCTGTATACAGTCTGGGGATATCACACAACATCTAGCGTCAATGGTCAATAGATTTTTTCGCCGCATGCGCCGCTGGCAACCCGCCGATTCGCTGCTCGCGCGTATCGCCGGCCAGTTCACGACCTGGCCCGCCGACGACTTCGGCCGCTTCTTGAGCGCATCGGTGGGTCCCGGGATGGCCGGCTCGATCGCCGCCTTTCCGCCGGCGAGCGAACCGGAGCGGCCGCCCGCCCCCACATCGATCGCACCCGCGACCTTCGAGATGCGCTTCATGAAGCTGCATACGGAAGGACGGTTCGACGAAATGTGGGAGATGCTCGCAGAGGACGCGCAGCGCGCCTGGGGAGGACGTGACTCCTTCATCAAGGAGATGCCGCGGCTCGACGACAACTTCGAGCTGCTCGACATGCAGGTCGTGAGCGTGAAGGTGTTGGAAGGTTGGACCGACCTCGCTCATCAGCGCGCGTACAGCAACGTCGCGCAGATGGTGATGCGCTATCGCGTTCGCCAGCAGTGGAAGGAGTGGACATTCGATCGCCAGGTGCATCTCATACCTGCCGCGGGCGGATGGCGAACGCTGTGTTATCCGGCAAGAGATAGAAGTGCGGTGGGCCGCTGATATAGTGGATTGCAGCCCATGCTTCAGGAGACGATCGAGGAGCAACAGCGCTTCGTCCGATGGCACCGCAGGAGACAGAACGCGATGACACCGCGGCGCCTACTTCAGGAGTCCGACGAGCTGCTCTTCTGGGTCGAGGAGTGTCTCGTCCAGGAGATACAGATCGTGCCGGGCTGGCTGCTGTCACGGCTGATGGTTGTGCTGAGGCACGCGCACCCGGAGCTGCCTGGGCGCCTTGGCCGCGAGCGGCGGCCCGAGCAGGTGATGGAGATCATCTACGACGCGCAGGCCGCGCTGATGGGCGAGGCATGCAAGAGTCGCGGTCCGGCCGAGGTGATACCTCTGTTTGCCCGCGCGCGCGAACGCATGCTCCGAGAAGCCGCGACTTTCTAGTCGCCATCAAAGGTGCGGGTCGACCTTCACCTTCACTCGAACTACTCACATGACGGGCGAAGCACTCTTGACGAGTTGATCGCGCGCTGCGCAGAGTGTGGCCTCGACCGGATCGCGCTGACCGACCACAACACTGTGCAGGGTGCGCTGGTGCTTGCGAAGATGGCGCCTGGGTTGACCATAGTCGGTGAGGAGGCCAAGACTCGCGAGGGCGAGGTCATCGGCCTTTTCATCAACAACCGGCTCCCGCCGTACCTCACGCCCGAGGAGGTGATGGACCTGGTCCACGGGATGGGCGGTCTTACTTACGTGCCTCACCCGCTGGACCGGAACCGGGCGCATTTCAGCGTCGATCGCATCGTCGAGCTGGCGGACCGGATCGACATCATCGAGACCTACAACCCGTGGTGCGACGCGGCGGCGAACCAGGTCGCCGCGCAGCTGGCCGATGAGCTGGGCAAGGTGGCCGCCACCGGCTCGGACTCGCACGCCGCGGCCGAGCTGGGACGGAGCTGGATGGAGATCGAGGACTACACCGACCCCGGCGACTTCCTGGAGAAGCTGCGTTATGCCCGCCACGTCGTCACGGCGAGCAGCGGCACGGGGCGGCGTGCGTAACGAGCCAGAGCTCCTCGTCGCCGGCTCGGTCGCCCTCGACACGCGCGACGGGCCGTTTGGAAAGCTGAAGGAGGACCTCGGAGGCTCCGCCGTGTACTTTGCCCTGGCCGCGAGCCTGATCGTTCCGGTCAAGGTCGTCGGCGTGGTGGGCGAGGACGGCGCCGAGCGCGTGTCGCGCGCCTTCCGCGGAAAGCCCATCGACACCGAGCATCTCCAGGTCGTCGACGCCCCGACGTATCGGTGGCGCGCGCACCAGGAGCACGGGCACAACGTAGATCTCGGCAGCTCCGACAGCATCTACGACGTGTGGGAGCCGTCGTGGCCACCGGGGTTTGCCGGCTGGGCCTTCGTCGGGTCCATGCGGCCCGACCGCCAGGCGCAGGTGATGATCCATCTCGGCGCCGCGCAGCTGCTGGCCGCCGACGCGATGCTTTCGTACGCGGTGCAGAAGTCACCGGAGGCGAAAGAAGTCTTGCGGCGGGCGAGCTGGTTCTTCTGCAATCAGCAGGAGTTCGAAGCACTCGGTGGAAAGGACCCCGAGGAGTTCCGGCGACAGTGGTGGCTCGACGGTCTCGTGCTGAAGGCGGGGGAGGGTGGCGTGACCGCCCACACGCCTGACGGCAGCGTCCACGTGCCCGCGCTGACCGATCATCCCGTGCTCGACACCACGGGAGCAGGCGACGCGGTCGCGGGAGGAATGCTCGCGCGATGGTTGAGCACCGGCGCGCAGCGCAGCGGCCTGCTCGACGCGCTGGCCTGCGGCGTCGCATGCGCGTCGCTCACCATCGAGTCGATTGGCATAAGAGGCCTCGCCACGGCGACGCCTCAGCTGCTCGAGAAGCGCCTCGGGGAGGTGATGGAGTGCCTGCGCCGCGAATCGTGATCATCACGGGCGATCTCGTCGAGCAGAGCGTCGACGCAATAGTGAACGCCGCCAACAACGACCTGGTGTTGGGCGCGGGCGTCGCCGGTGCGATTCGCACACGAGGCGGCCCGGAAATCCAGCGCGAGTGCGACGCGCACGGTCCTATCGCGGTCGGCGAGGCAGCCATTACTGGGGCCGGCGAGCTGCAGGCGCACAGCGTGATACATGCCGCGAGCATGGCGCTGGGCGGACGCACAACAAGGCAGTCGCTCAGGTCATCGATGGATCATTCATTTCGTTTAGCGCGCGAACATGCGGTACGAACGATCGCCATTCCCGCGGTCGGGACCGGCATCGCGGGGTTCCCCATAGATGACTGCGCGCGCGTGATGGCGGCCTCTTTGCGCGACGCGATGAAAGCCGGTTGGGAGCCGGTCGAGGTCCGTTTCGTTCTCTTCAGCGATGGCGCGAGGCTCGCTTTTGAGGGTCCTTTCAGGTCAGTTTTTGGGGCGCCATGATGCAGCGGACCGCGAATTCAGTTTGAATTGGGGTTGTATTGGGCAAAGACCGACCCCTAGAATGGGCAAGTCCGCCCCAAAACAGATTCTCGGATAAGGACGGTGACTACTTGGAAGGCTACTGCTTGAAGGACAAGAAAAAGGTCGAGATGAAAGACCCTCAGCCGATCACCATGAAGAATGGGAAGCCGGCAACAGTTGGCACGTGTCCAAACTGCGGCACCAAGATCTACAAGATCGGCAAGGCCTCATAAGGAACCCCGACGAGAAAGGGCCGCTCTAGACGAGCGGTCCTTTTCTATTTGATCAGGTCGTGATCGGAGGCTCGAGCGCGGCGAGCAGCACGTCGGTCGCGGACACGGCCTCGTCCACGCCCAGCGTCTTGAAGATCTCCACGTTGGAAGGGTTGTTGACCCGGGCGATCGTCTTCTTGACCTTGAAGTGGCGCTTTGCCATCTGCAAAGCGATGAGGTTGTCCTCGTCATCGGCGGTGACCGCAACTATCGCGTCAGCACGCTCGATACCTGTTTGCGAAAGAAACTTGACCTCGCATCCATCGCCTCGCATGACAATGCTGCCGAGCTGGGTCTCGAGCCAGTCCGCGCGGCGCGGATCCTTTTCGATCAGCGTGACCTCGTGGCCGCGCTCGAGCAAATCGCGAGACATGTAGTAACCGACCGTGCCGCCACCGACGACGATCACATACACGGACTCTTCACCTAGTGGGTCTCCAGCAATGTCTTCTCAATGTGCTTGGCGCCCTCGATGGTGGGGCAGATGGTGTGCAGTCCGAGCTTCTGGTAGGCCTCGGCGCGCTCGGGGTCGTAGATGCGCGCGACCACGCGGGGAACTTTGAACACGTGCTTGGCAACCTGCGCGGCCATGATGTTGCGGTTGTCGCCCTCGGTGACGGCGACGAAGCCGTCGGCGTCTTCGATGCCGGCCCGGCGGAGAACGTCCGCGTCGGTGCCGTTGCCTACCACCTGGTCACCCTTGAAATCGGTCGTCAAAACCCCGCGCGAGGCGGCACGGGAGAACTGGTTCGGGTCACGGTCGATGATGACCACTTGGTGGC
>DAIPXW010000127.1:0-6342 GCA_036783075.1 Candidatus Dormiibacterota bacterium
CGGCGCAGGACCCGGCTCGACGGCGACCGTATGCGGGGCGACGGTGACCAGCGGCCGGGGGCTGTGCAGGCGAGCCTCTTCCAGAAGGCTGCCGCCCCAGCGCAGGCGCGTCAGGGTGACCGGATCGCCGGGCGTCACGGAGACGCAGTTCGAGGCGAGCGGCAGCCCGGCCCGCGCCGCCAGGCGCGCCATGACGTCGTTGCCGCGGTCTGTACTCGCGGCGAAAACCGCCGAGGCGGCAAGTTCGTCCGCGGCGTGCATCAGGACGGCGGCCCACGCGTCCGGCGTGAACGGCTCGAGCCCGTCGACGGTGACCGCGTGAAGGTCGCCGAACCTGCGCGCCAGGGTCATCGCCTGACGCGAAGGCTCGCTGTCTTTTTCGACAAGGACGAGGACGTTCACAGCACTCCGGCCTTGCGCAACATCTCGACGACGGCCGGAGCAGCGGCCGCACCGGTGCCCAGCGACTCCGCGCGCCTGCCCTGGCCTGCGGGCACGGCAAGGCGCACCAGCTCAAGGCGAGGCGCCGGCCGGACCGGGTTGGCGACCTCCACCGGTTTGCTCCGCGCGCGCATCTTTCCCGGCACCGAGGGGTACCGGGGCAGGTTCAGGCCTTCCTTCACGGTCAGCACAGCGGGAACAGGCGTCACGTAGACGTCGCGGCCGCCTTCGACCTCCTGCTCGCAGCGCGCGCTCCCGCCCTCGAGCGTCACCTTCTTCAGCCCGCCTACACAGGGGCGGCCGAGGGCGTGCGCCACGCGAGCGCCGACCTGGAAGCCGCCAGAGTCCGCCGACTCGTTGCCGAAGAAGATGACGTCGAACGCGCCGCTGGCCGCCTCGTCGGCCCGGATCGCCTCCGCGAGCGCGGCCCCTGTCGCTTCGCCATCCCATTCCTGGCCGTCGGTCTGGAGGTGGATCGCGCGGTCGATGCCCAGCGCCATCGCGTCGCGCAGCTGCTCCACCGCCTCGGGCGGTCCGAGGGTGATCACCACCGAATCGCCCTTGTTCGCCTCGATCAGCCGCACGGCCTCCTCGACCCCGCACTCCTCATGCGGGCTCATCGTGAAGCCCAGGTGGCGGGTGTCGATGGCTCGGGCGTCCTCGGTGAGCACGATGCGCCCACCGGTGATCGGCACCCGCTTGATGCAGACGGCGATTCGCATTACGAGCGGATGCGAATGTTCTCGGGGTCGAAGAGCGGCGTCGCCCCGGCCACGGCCACCGTCACGGGATACCGCTCGCCCATGTACTCGACCGCCAGAGGAGCGCCGACAACTGCGTGCTCGGGCGGCAGGTAGGCCATGAGGATGTGCTTGCCGACCGAAGGTCCCGCGCCCGCGCTCGTCACGTATGAGCCGCGGCCTTTGCGGTCCACGATCCGCTCGCCTCCACGCGTGAGGATCGGCTCTCGCCCGAGCATGTAGCGTTTCTCGCCCGCCTTCGATCGATGGTCGTCGACCGTGAGCGTGCACATGACCGCGGCCGGCTTCTCCTCCCGGTGCCGGAGATGTGCCTTTTTGCCCACGAAGTCCTCGTCCTTGACCCTCGGCGCGGCCATGCCGGCCTCGACCACGTCGTACTCGGTCTCGAGCTCGTTGCCATGCGCGCGGTAGGACTTCTCCAGCCGTCCCGTGGTCCCGTAGACGCCGATGCCGCATGGCGCCAGCCCAAGGGGCCGCCCGGCCTCCCACAGCACGTCCCAGAGCTTCAGTCCCTGTTCCATGGGCACGTACAGCTCCCAGCCGAGATCCCCGACGTACGAGATGCGAGAGGCGAGCACGCGGAGGGTGCCGACCTCGATCGTGCGGCACGTGCCGAACTTGAAACCTTCGTTCGAGACGTCGTCCGCTGTGACGCCGGTGAGTATGTCGCGCGCGCGAGGGCCCCACAGGCCGACGGTGGTCATCGAGGAGGTCAGGTCGGCGATCTGCGCGGTGCCGTCGGCGGGCAGGTGGTCGCTGAACCACTTCTTGTCCGACATCCCGGATGCGCCGCCGGTCACCACCCGGAAGCGATCGTCACCCAGCCGCATGATCGTGAGGTCGGATTTGAAACCGCCGTTCGGGCTCAGGACCGGCGTATAGACGACTCGCCCGACAGGCACGTCCATCTGGCGCAGTGCCACCCGCTGCACGGACTCGAGCGCCCCAGGACCGGCGACGTCGAAGATCGTGAACGCGGACAGGTCGAAGAGTCCCGCCCTCTCGCGCATCGCGAGGTGCTCGGCGTTGATGATCGGCGACCACCACCGACTCTCCCACTCGGCTGTGCGCCGGGTCACGCGGTCGCCGAACTCCTCGAGCAGCGGCGCGTTGGACTCGTACCACTGCGGGCGCTCCCAGCCCGCGGCCTCGAAAAACGTGGCACCCAGCTCCCGCTCCCGCGCGTGGAACGGCGCCAGGCGGACGTTGCGGTTGGACGCCCACTGCTCGCTCGGGTGGACGACGCCGTAGGTCTTGTTGAAGCCCTCGGCGGCCCTTGCGCGCACATGGGCGCGCGTCTTCTGGTGTTCGTGGAAGCGGGCGATGTCGGACGAGTGCAGGTCGATCTCGGACTCCCCGTGGACCATCCACTCGGCGATCGCCTTGCCCGTGCCGGGTCCTTCCTTGACCCATACCGCGGCCGCGGACCAAAGGCCCTTCACGTCCGGTGACTCGCCCAGGATGGGCATCCCGTCGGGCGTGAGCGACAGGATCCCGTTGATGGCGTACTTCACGCCGACCGACTCGTCACCGACGATCTCGGGCATCAGCTCCAGTGCGTGCTGCATCTGCTGGTCGAAGTCCTTTTGCGTGAACGGGAACTCGGTGGGCGATAGCGCGGCCTGCTCGACGGAGGGGAGGTCCTCAGGGTCGTAGAGGATCGGCTGGTGCGCGTAAGAACCGATCTCGAGGTCGCCGCCCGCCTGCCGCTCGTACATGTTGGTGTCCATGTCCCGGACGATCGGGTGCTCGATGTCGCTTTTCGCGCCGCGGAACCGCGGCACGGGGCCGATGTCGATCATCTGGTGGACCGCCGGCGTGAGTGGGATGCGGGTCCCGGCCATGCGGGCCAGGCGCGGGCTCCAGACCCCGCACGTGATGACCACGGTCTCGACTTCGACGTCACCCTGCGTCGTCCGCACCCGGCGCACCCGGCCATGCTCGACGTCGATGCCGACGACTTCGGTCTTGGGGGACACGTGCAGCGCGCCCTCGCTCTGCCCTCGCTCGCGCATGAGGGTTCCCGCGCGCAGCGAATCGACGACGCCGACGCCCACCGTGTGGAAGCCCCCGAGGATGATCGACTCCTCGATGTACGGCACCAGCGCCTTCACCTCGGCGGGGCTCACGAGCGAGACCCCCTCGATCCCCCACGACTTCGCCGAGGCCATGCGGCGCGCGAGCTCCTGCATCCGCTCCTTGGTCCGCGCCACCTCGACGCCGCCTGACTGGATGAAGACGCCCATCTCTTTGTACTGGCGCACGCTCTCCACGGTCAGCGCCGTCATCTCCTTGGAGTGGTCGACCAGGTAGATGAAGTTCGACGCGTGACCGGTGGAGCCGCCCGGGTTTGGCAGCGGGCCCTTGTCCAGGAGCACGATGTCCCGCCATCCAAGACGTCCGAGGTGGTAGGCGACGCTGTTGCCGACGATGCCGCAACCGATCACGACGACTCGGGCGTGCTTGGGAAGGGCCGGCATCGGCGTGCTCATCGCGCTACTCCGGTACGTATGGCGAGCGGACCTCTTCCGGCAGCTCGTACCACCGGACGCGGTCTCCCACCTGGGCGCGAAGCCTCCACTTGAGCGGCTTCGGCTGGGCCTCGACGGCGGCCCACAGCGCGTCCAGCCGCGAGGCGACCAGGGCGCCGTCGACGTCGATCTCGGTCAGCGTGTGGCGGAGCTTCTCGATGTTGACCTGCAGCGTGCGGTACATGCCCCAGTCTTCGGAGGCGATCCTCGCCACGTAGGTCGCGTCGATCGCGTCGTCGACAGGTTTTGCGGCATACGACACGATCTCATGGTCCAGCAGAAGCGCTGTCAGGTCGACGAGGTCCTTGCGGTTGACCTCGTAGATCTGCAGCTTGCTCAGCAGCAGGTCCGACGGGCTCGCGCACGGCCCTTCGTGGTCCAGGCGCCCGCGCAGGTCGATCACGTGGGACATGCGGAACACGTCGATGAACACGTCGACCTGGCGGCCGTTCCCGGGGTCGTAGAAGTACAGACGGCGGTCGCCCTGCATCAGGTTGAACCGCTCGTTCGCCTCATAGCCGAGCGCCGGGAAAAGGTCGAGGACGGCCTTTCGGTCGCGCTTGGGCATCGCGTAGTCGAGGTCACCGTACTTGCGCTTCAGCGGCGGCTTATGGGCGCTCGGCGAGTGCAGGTGGATGCCGGCTCCGCCCAGGAGCTTGATACCGATCTTTTTGCTCTTGGCGGCCTCGGCGACCCGCTCGGCCTCGTGGATCGGATCCTCGTGAGGTCGATTGGTCAAGGTTGCGCCGCGCCCGGCCTCAAGCGCCTTCGATCTCGATCACGATCGTCTTCAGGTCGGTCATCTGCTCGAGGGCGAACCTGCCGCCGACGCGACCGATGCCGCTCTTCTTGCCCGCGCGCCCGCCAAACGGGAGGTGCGCCTCCCAGTAGTTCGTCGACTCGTTGATGTTGACCCAGCCGGTGTCCAGCTCGTCGGCGAACCGCAGCGCGCGCGACAGGTCTTTCGTGTACACCGCGCCGAGCAGGCCGTAAGGCGAGTCGTTGGCCAGCTCGAGCGCCTGCTTTTCGTCGCGGAACTTGATGATCGGAGCTATCGGCCCGAACGTCTCCTCCTGGCTCACCTTCATGTCGGGCTCGACTCCATCGAGGATGGTCGCGTGGTAGTACAGGCGGGTCGGAAAGCCCTTGGCCCGCTCACCGCCGAGCACCAGCTTTGCCCCGCGATGCAAGGCGTCTGCCACGTGCTGGTCCATCTTGGTCGCGACGCCCTCGTTGTTCAACGGCCCGAGCGTCGTCTCCGGCGCGAACGGGTCGCCCAGGCGAAGGGCGCGCGCGGCGTCCGCCAGGCGCGCGATGAACTCCTCGCGCACCGGTTCCTGGACGAGTATGCGTTCGCCCGCGGTGCAGCTTTGCCCCGCGCACAGATAGCAGCCCACGATCGCGCCTTCGACGGCGCGGCCGATGTCGGCGTCGGCGAACACGATCATCGGGCCGTTGCCGCCCAGCTCCAGCATCACGTGCTTGCCCGCGGCACGGCGTGCCACCGACGCGCCGGTGGCCGTCGACCCGACGAAGCCGACGCCGTCGACGAGCGGATGCCCTGCCACCTCGTCGCCCACCTCGGCTCCCGGGCCCGTGATGAGGTTCAAAGCGCCGGGAGGGAAGTCCCCCTCGGCCATGCACTCCATCAAGGCGACCGAGATGACGCTGGTCGACGTGGCGGGCGTCCAGACCACGGTGTTACCCGCCGCAAGCGCCGGGGCGATGAGCTCCGCCGCCATGGTCAGCGGCCAGTTCCAGGGTGTGATCACGCCGTACACCCCGCGAGGATAGTGGCGGGCGAGGACGAGCTTGCTCGGGCTCGCCGACGGCATCACCCGGCCTTCCAGGCGCTTCAAGTCCTCGGCCGCGATGCGGAAGTACTCGGCGGCCTCGTCGACCTCGCCCAGCGCCTCCGATATGAGCGGCTTGCCCTGGTCCAGCGTCAGCAGGTGACCGAGTTCTCCTCGCCGGCCGGCAATGGTGTCGGCGATCCGGTGCAGCCGCCTGGAACGTTCGAAGCCCTTCAGGTTCGACATCGACTTCCTCGCCTTGTGAGCGGCCTCGACGGCGCGGGCGGCGTCGGCCCGCGTGCCTTTCGCGACCTGGGCGATGACCTCGCCGGTGGCGGGGCTGTCGGCGTCGAAGTGCTCCCCGCTCTCCGAGTCGACCCACCTGCCGTCGACGTACATCTTCTTCACGGACCTTGCGACGTCGACAGTCATTTCTTTGCTCCGTTGACTGATGCGACCCGGCCACGGCCGAGGTCGAACGCCTGCTTGTAGATGCGGCGGTAGCTGGCGGCGTCGACGTCGCGCGGGTTGCCGACGGTCTGCGGGTCGGCGAACGCCTTGTCGGCGAGCATCGGGATCTCGTCCTCGCCGAAGCCGAGCTCCTGCATGCTCGGGATGTCCACGTCCACGGTCAGCTGGTGCACGTATTCCACAGCCATCTCGGCCGCGCGCCACGTGGAGACTCCGCGCGTGTCCAGCCCGAACGCCTGCGCCATTCGCGCGAAGCGCTCCGGTTCACCCGCGTGGTTGTACTCCATGACAGGGCCCAGCAAGCGGGCGGTGAGCGCGCCGTGCGGCGCGTCGTGCACACCCCCC
>DAIPXW010000128.1:0-6330 GCA_036783075.1 Candidatus Dormiibacterota bacterium
GCGGCCCGCCGCGGCCGGAGCGAGCGGGGCGCGTCCTCCCGCCGGTTTCACGGGCTTCGCCGCGGATGCCGGCGGAGCCGCGACGGCCGGCGTTTCGACCATCACCCCGTTCCCCGACGCCGGGCGGCGCCGCCGGCGTCTCCGGGACGCGGTCGAGGCGGTCGCTGCCGCCGGCTCTGCCACCTCCGACGGCCGGAGCCTGTCGGCCGCGCCGGTGCGCCGCCGGACGTTGGCCCCGACCTCGCCCTCGGCGCACAGCGCGCCGTCAGCCGTGTGAACGTCGACCCTCCAGACCACGATCGAGGTTGCCGAGCCGCCCACGGGTGGCCGTTTCTGGGTGAGCGTCCACCGGGCGTAGATCGTGTCGCCGGCGTGGACCGGGCGCGGGAACTTCCAGTTGAGCCAGTCCCATTCGGCGACCGACGGGACGGGCATGTCGATAGATCCCAGTCCGACCGCGATGGCCACGAGCAGGGCGGGAGGCGCCGGTCGAGCATGGCCGGGGACGGCCTCGATCGTCAGTGGGGAGAAATCGCCGGCGACTGCCGAGAACAGGGCGATCTCTGATTCAGAAATAGTGCGGCGGCGGGTCGTCCATTCGCCGCCTAGCGGGAGATCGTCGAAAGAGAGGGGCTCCAGATCGAGCCGAGTATAGCGAGAACTGCGTCTGCCCTTTCCGTGGGGGTGCCGGGCACCCGTCCTCCTGCGTAGATGGATGCCAAGTGGAGCGGAAGGCCGGGTTGACTCCGGCCGTCACCCAAACGTCCCTTTTACCAGGCGCCTCCCGGCTTGCTACAGGAGAGGAGAGGTCCCCGCGCTAAAAGATCCAACTCCAGGGTCCGGGCGTTAACCTAGGGCGACTTCACGGCCTGGAGGGTTGGTTTTTGGATCTGGCGGGCGTTCTCCTGGTGACCTCGGTCATGCTCGTGCTCGCCTTCGTGCTCCTCACCATCTCCCTGATGCGGCTGCGGGGGACGACCCGGGAGCTCCAGGCGGCGCTGGACGACGAAAGCGGCGCCCGCGACCGGGCCGCTCTGCTGCTGGCGATCGCGTCCGCGGTCAACTCGTCGCTGGCCCTGGAAGAGGTCCTCAATGTCGCCCTGACCCACGCCGGCCGGATCATGGGCGCGGTGGCGGGTGCGATGTACCTGGTCAACCCGAGCAAGGCGGAGCTGAACCGCGAGGCCCACTACAACCTCACCGCACGGGCACGCGGCGGGACTCGCAAGCTGGACGACGAGCCGGTGCGCACCGCTCTCGCCGCCATGCGCCCGCTCGTGGTCAAGCTCGACGAGCGGACGGCGCCGGGGATCGAGGGCGGCGGCCATCCCCAGCACGCGCTGGTCGTACCCGTGCAGCGCTCGGGCCAGCTGATGGGGGCGATGGAGCTTTACCTGAACGCCTGGCGCGAGCTGACCGAGGACCAGGCCGACCTTCTCAACGGTGTCGCCTCGCAGGCCGCGATCGCGATCCGGCACGCTCAGCTCTTCCAGGCGCAGGAGGAGAACGCGATGACCGACGAGCTCACCAAGCTCCCCAACCGGCGTGCGCTGGCTCAGCGGTTCCTCGAGGAGATGCACCGGGCTCGTCGCCACCACAAGGCGATCGCGTTCCTGATGATCGATCTCGACCATTTCAAGCAGGTCAACGACACCTTCGGTCACCTGAACGGGGACGCCGTGCTCGCGGAGCTCGCGGGGATCTTGACGACAGGCGCGCGCGATTCGGACGTCTGCGCCCGGTACGGCGGCGAGGAGTTCGGGATGATCCTTCACGAGACGACAGAGGGCGGCGCGCGCACGCTCGCCGAGCGCATCCGTTCAAAGGTCGCGGCGGCGACGTTCCCGGGCGGGCTGAAGCTCACGATCAGCATCGGCGTCGCGGCGACCGATGAGCCGGCGCTGTTCACGACGCTGATGGAGCGCGCGGACCAGGCCTTGTACGCCGCGAAACAAGGCGGCCGCAACCAGGTTCGGATGGCCGACATGAACGCCGCGCTGGCGAAACAGCAGCAGCACGAGCACGCTTAGCGCCCGCCTCGCGTAACCTCGTTTCAGTCATGCATTTCTGCATCAACTGCGGCGCCGCTCTCGTTCCGCGCGTGATCGAAGGTCGCGAGGTCGAAGGGTGCCCGAACGACAGCTTCATCCTCTGGCACGACCCGAAAGTCTCTACAGCCGTTGTCGTCGAAGTCGAGGGCGGCATCGTGCTCGGCCGCAGGTCGATCGAGCCCGGCTACGGCCTGTGGTGCCTGCCGGGCGGGTTCGTCAACGACGACGAGGACCCCGCGGTCGCCGCTGCTCGCGAGTGCCTCGAAGAGATCAGCGCGGAGGTCGAGCTGAAGGGGTTGATCGGCGTCTATCACATCCCCAAGACCGACGCACCGAGCATGGTGGGCATCGCGTACCGCGCCCGTCTCGCGGACGGCGCGAAGCCGGCAGCGGGCACCGAGATGCTGGAGGTGGGGGTATTCGAGCTGGACTCGCTTCCACCTCTTGCGTTTCCCAGTCACAGGACGGTGGTCGCTGAATACGTCAGGTCCCTGGAGCCGGAGGGGGCAATCGCGCCTCGGACCGCCGGCGCAGCGGCTCCGCGTGGACGGCGGCCATTGCGAACGCGAGCAGCGACGCGGTCACCGCGCAGGCGGTGAACCCCGCCGCGTAGCCGAAGCCCTGGACCACGGGCCCGAACAGCAGCGGACCCGCCGACAGCCCGACGAACAGGATGGTCCCGTACATGCCCATGGTCACGCCGCGTGTTGAGGTGGCCGAGAGGTCGGCGAAAACCACCCCGATGGCGACGAAGCCCGTCGCCATGAACGGCGTGCCCAGCGCGAGCACGATCGCAGGTCCGGTGAACCCGGTGAGGTGACCGAGCACGATGCTGGCGGCGGACCAGGCGAGTACCCCGACGAAGACGATCGGCCACCGGTGGCGAGCCCGGTCGACAAGCCTTCCGCCGGGTAGACGGGAGAGGCCGTTGACGACGGCCTGGAGCGCGAGCAGGTATCCGACCTGCGAGCTCTGGAGGCCGAGGGCCTCCTTGCCGAAGACAGGGAGGAACGCTCCCACGGTGCCCCAGGTGAGGCTCGAGGCGATGAGCCCGATCGTCACAGGCACGAAGGCGCGCTGCGCCACCAGCGCCCGCAGAGGCGCGCGCAGCGACAGGCCGTGACCCGTTTGCTGCCGCGTGCCGCTTGCCACAAGCGCGCCGGGGATGGCGAACGCCAGCAGGACGGTGGTGATTGCGATGTCAGTCCTGACGTCGATCCAGCGCAGCGCGATGCCCGCGACGGACGGCCCGAGGAAGAACCCCGCCTGCATCGAGAACGTGAGCCAGCCCATCGCGCGTCCCAGCCTGTTGCTGGACGTCGACTCGGTCACGGCGGCGAAGAGCGCGGCCTGCTGCGCCCCGCCCGCGAGACCGCCCACCACCTGCCAGATGAACAGGGGCGGAATGCTCGGCGTCGCGGCGGTGGCGAGCTGCGCAATCGCAGCGACCGCGAATGAGACCGCGAGCAGCGAGCGCGTGCCGAAGCGGTCGACCAGGATGCCCGACGGAAGCGACAGCAGCGCCGCGGCCAGCGTGCCCACAGAGAACAGCGCGCCGACCTCGAACCGGCTCGCGCCGAGGCCGTGCGCGTAGAGCGGCACCGTGAGCCCGCGGGCCGACAACGCCGCGAATGACGCGCCGGCGGCGACGTAGAGCAAGACCGTCCGGCGCGATTCCGGGACGGTCACGCGCACCTGCCTAACATAGCGGCGCATGGTCCGGGAGCGCGTTGGCGACTGGAGGTCGATCTGGCGATTTGCGCTGGCCGGGCTCCTGGCGAGCGCCCTCGTCGTCGCCACCTCGCAAACGTCGGTCGTCGCGCCGCTTTTTTTCGCGCTCCAGGACCAGCTGTTCCCGGTCCCTCCGCCCTCTTCACAGGTGACGCTGGTCGCCCTGGACTCGAGCTCTTCCTCGCCATTCGGCGCGTTCCCCTGGAGCAACGACGTTCACGCGAAGGTGATCAACTACCTCGCGAGCCTGCATCCGAGCGTGATCCTGTTCGACGTCATGCTCGACCACTCCTCCAGCGATCCCGCGATCGACGCCCAGCTCGCGGCAGCCATCGCCGGCGCCGGCAACGTGGTGTTGATCTGCACCGCCGACGACCGCCCGCTGCCCATCTTCGCGAGCGCCGCCGCCTCGGTTGCGGCCCGAGACCTTGGCGCGCCGGACGCGGCGAACGCGGTCAGGGGCGTACCGATCCATCCCTCCCCGAGCTGCCCTGAAAACCGGAGCGGTGAGCCCGCCTTCGTACAGTCGCTGCGGATCGCCGAGGGGATCACGGATCCCATGACGATCAACGGCGACGAAGCCCAGCTCGGGCCGCACCGCATTCCACTCGTGGACGGCCAGATGCTCATCAACTTCACCAACGGAAAGAGCCCCACCTGCAGCTACGTCGCCGCTTTCCAGGGGCACTGCCCGAATCCGAAGTTGATCACCGGCCACATCGTGGTCGTGGGGGTCAAGCTCGTGGACGCGGACGACATCTACAGCCAGGCGGTCAGCTTCAACCATGACCTGTCTTTCTGCCCCAAGACCAGGCCTCGATGCATGGTCCCGAACCAGAACTACGGGTACAGGATCATGGGGGATGCGATCTCCACCGTGCTGGCGGACCGGTACGTGCGGCCGCAGCCCGAGATGTCATACCTGCTCGCGACTCTGCTGATGGGGACGCTGGTCGGCGCCGCCGTCTACGCGCTCTCCTTCCGGCGGGCGACGCTGTTCACCGCGGTCGTTCTCGCGGCCTACGCGCTGCTGGCGATCCTGCTGGGGCGCTCGGGTTTCCTCGCCGACCCCATCTACACGCCTGTCGCGATCGTTCTCGCGGCCGGATTCTCGCTTGCCGCGCGCTACGTGCTCGAGGAACGGGAACGGAGGAAGGTGGAGCGGATCTTCGGGCACTACGTCGATCCCCGCATCGCCCAGCAGCTCGCGTCGTCCCGTTCCATCGATGACGTCATCTCGAAAGGCGAGCGGCGTGACCTGACTCTCCTGTTCGTCGACATCCGAGGGTTCACCGCCATGTCGGAGGCGATGGCTGCGGAAGACGTGCTCGCGGTCATCCAGGATTACCTGAACGAGATGAGCTCGCTCGTCCTCAAGTGGGACGGGACGATCGACAAATACGTGGGCGATGAGATCGTCGCGCTGTGGAACGCGCCGGTCACGCAGCCTGACCATGCATTGCTCGCGATCCGCTGCGCGTACGACCTGATCAGCCACGCGCCCTCGCTGCAGGACAGGCTCGCGACAAAGGGCCTGCCGCCGATCAGCTGGGGCATCGGGGTCAACACCGGCCCGGCGGTGGTCGGCAACATGGGAAGCAAGGATCGCCTGCAGTACACCGCGCTCGGCGACACCGTGAACACCGCGGCCCGCTTCTGCAGCGCCGCGCCGGCGTTCAACCTCTTGATCGGGTGGCCCACCTTCGAAGCGTGCTCGGACTTCATAGCCGTGGATGAGCTGCCCGGCCTGCAGCTGAAGGGAAAGTCCGCCGACAAGTTCCGGGTTCTGCGGGTGACCGCGATCCGCGAGACGAAGGGATCGCCGTGGGTCGAGTTTCCGACCGAGCCGGCCGCGGCCTCGTACACCGCGCACCGGCAGGCCTATTCGGGCAGGCCTGTCTTCGCCGCCACACCGGTCCAAGAAGACTCGTGACCCTGGTCCGGGCCGCGGAGCTGCTGTCCGCCGCTCGGAGCGGTCTGGCGTTCACCGGTGCCGGCGTGTCTGCGGAGAGCGGCATCCCTACGTTTCGCGGCGAGGGGGGTTTATGGACGCGCTACGACCCGATCAAGGTCGCCTCGATCGACTACTTCATGGCCGACCCGAGCGCGTACTGGAAAGTGTCGAGAGACCGTGGCAGGGTCGCGCTCGCGGCGCGCCCCAACCCGGCGCACCACGCGCTCGCGGCCCTGGAGAAGAAGGGCCATCTCGCAGGTGTCGTGACGCAGAACACCGACGGGCTCCACCAGGACTCGGGAAGCCGGCGCGTGATCGAGGTCCACGGGTCGGGAAGGACGGTGCGGTGCCTCGATTGCGGCGCACAGGAACGCCGCGCCGACGTGCAGTCTCGCCTCGACGTGGAGATGCCGCCGCGGTGCAAGGTGTGCGGCGGGACGTTTCTCAAGCCGGCCGTCGTGCTGTTCGGCGAGCCGATGCCCTACGCCGCCGTGCAGGAGGCGTTCGCTCTCGCTCGCGAGGCGGATGTCGTCCTCGTGGTCGGATCCTCGCTGGTCGTGTACCCGGCCGCCGACATACCCCTTGCGGCGGCGC
>DAIPXW010000129.1:0-6313 GCA_036783075.1 Candidatus Dormiibacterota bacterium
AGGACGCTTGATGGAATCTTCATCGCCTACTTTGCGGCTCCCACGCTCGGTCAGGTCCGCCGCAACGGCCGCCGTGGGCGGCCAGCGGCTCACGGGGGAGCTTGCCTGGATGAGTTGGGCCGGCACCGTGTGGCGGCTGGCCGGTCCCTCAGGAGCGGTTTTCGTGAAGCGCGCGGCGAAGCTCACCGGGGAGAGGGATCGGCTCACATGGCTTGCCGGCCGCTGGCCGGTCCCGGAAGCGGTCGGCTTCTTTCACGTGGCGGGCGACGACTGGCTGATCACTCGCGAGGTGCCCGGCGTCCCCCTGCACCACAAGTCACTCGGGTGGGAGCCTGCCCGCGTCGCCCGGACGTTCGGGGAGATCCTGAAGGTGCTCCACTCGGCCGACGCGACCGGCTGCCCGTTCGGCACCGCCAGGCGCGGCCACGTGCTGATCCACGGCGACTACTGCCTTCCCAACGTGCTGGTGCGAGATGGAAGGCTCAGCGGACTGGTCGACGTGGGCGGTGCGGGTCTCGGCAGTCCCGACGTGGATCTCGCGGCGGGCGTGTGGGCCCTGAAGTACAACTTCGGCCCCGGGTTTGCGCGCGAGTTTCTCGACGCGTATGGCTGGCCGCCCATGACGGATGCCGCGATCGAGCGGCTCCGGCGCAGGTACGGCCGCTAGACGGGCAGCACGGTGTCCACGGCCCGCCAGCAGTACCACGCGGCGATCGAGCGGTATGGACGGAAGCGATCCCCTTCGGCCTGCAGGGATTTCGGCGCGGGCAGATCTTTGAGCCTGTGCGCGAGCGCCCAGCCTTTGCGCACCCCGTAGTCGTCCACCGGCCACACGTCCAGGCGGCGCAGCTGGAACATGAGGAACATCTCAGCGGTCCAGCGGCCGATGCCGCGGACCTGCACCAGGCGCGCCACGAGCTCGTCGTCGGAGAGCGACTCGACGTCGTGCAGAGAAACGGTGCCGTCGACCACCTTGCGAGCGAGGTCGGTGACCGCCGCTGCTTTCGACCCGCTGAGGCCGGCGGAGCGAAGCGCGCCCTCGGGCAGCGCGAGCACGGCGGCGGGGGAGAGCGCATCCGCGAACAGCTTCAGGAAGCGGCCGTGGATCGTCGCGGCGGCTGCGCCCGCGAGCTGCTGATGCATGATCGAGCGCACCAGGGCCGCGAAGCTGTCGTCATTGGGTTCGCGGAGGTCGACCGGCCCGGCCGCTTTGATCAGACGCGCCATGGCCGGGTCGCGGCGGGCGACCAGCCGTGCTCCCCGGCTCAGCTCCTGGGGGGTCGCGGGCGGCGCAGTCTTCAGGCGAACTCGGACATGAACTGGCCGAACTGCTCACGCGAGAGCCTCAGCTCGCTCTCGCCTAGGTCCTTGAGGGGACGCTGCGGGATGTGCTCCGTGGTGGCGAAGTCCTCCATCGTCGTGTCGAGGTAGAGGAGCCCGGTCACCAGGTGCCCGGCCGCCCGACCCTCCTCGAGCACCCGCATCGCCGCGCGGCGGTCCGACGGATCGTGGTCCTCTCCCAGCTTCTTGAGCAGGATGTGCGATCCGTCGTGGAGCTGCACGTCGCGAATGGTGCCGGGCTCATAGTCGATATGGACCTCTTCGAAGAACGGGATGAAGGAGACGTCCGCGATGGACTCCTCGTGGTCCTTGACCCAGCTGTAGCTCTTCGTCGACCCGTCGTGGTCGTTGAACGTCACGCAGGGCGAGATGATGTCGATGACCGCGGTCCCGCGATGCGCGATGGCGGCCTTGATCAGGGGCACGACCTGCTTGCCGTCGCCGCTGAACGAGCGGGCGACGAACGAGCATCCGAGCGTGATCGCGACAGCGCAGGGGTCGATGGGCTGGAACGTGTTGACAGCGCCCTTCTTCTGCACCGAGCCGAGGTCTGCGGTCGCCGAGAACTGACCCTTCGTGAGGCCGTACGTGCCGTTGTCCTCGATGATGTACGTGCAGTCGACGTTGCGCCGGATCATGTGCATGAACTGGCCGAGGCCGATCGAGGCCGTGTCCCCGTCTCCCGACACGCCGAGCATGATCAGCTGGCGGTTGGCCAGCTGCGCGCCGGTGGTCAGCGCCGGCATGCGACCGTGCACCCCGTTGAAGCCGTGCGCGGTTTCGACGAAGTACGCCGGCGTCTTGGACGAGCACCCGATGCCGGACATCTTCGCGAGACGGTGCGGCTCGACCCCGAGCTCGTAGAGCGCCTTGATCATGTGGTTGGTGATGGAGTTGTGACCGCAGCCCGCGCACAGCGTGGTCGCCGCGCCCTTGTACGCATCTCGAGGTAAGCCGACTCGGTTCACGGTTGCGCTCATGCGGGCACGGCCTCCTTCTGCAGCAGCGGTTCGATGATGGCCGCGGCCGGGATCGGCTGGCCGTTGTAGTGCCGGATGGAGCGGACGCGGGAGACAAGCTCGGGTGGAAGGGCGAGCCGGACGAGGTCGTAAACCTGTCCGTCGCGGTTCTGCTCGACGACGTAGACGTGTTCGTGGCGCGCCGTGAACGCGGCCACCTCGTCCGAAAGTGGTAGCGCGCGAATCCGCAGGTAGTCCACCGGCTGGCCGGCCGCGGCCAGCGCCTCGCGGGCCTCGATCACGGCGGCGTGCGTCGAACCGAACGCGATCACGCCTATCTTCGACCCGGCGCTCTCGTCGACCACAGGAGCCGGCAGGGAGCGCCGCGCGGTCTCGAGCTTGCGGAGCAGGCGGTCCATGTTCCGCTGGTATGAGTCGGCGTTTTCGGTGTACCGGGCGAACTCGTCATGACCTGAGCCGCGCGTGAAGAAACCGGCCGCCGGGTGATCCGTGCCCGGCAGGGTGCGGTAGGTGACGCCATCGCCGTCGACGTCGCGGTAACGGCCCCATTCGCCGGCGAGGCGGTCGAGGTCTTCCTTAGACAGCACCTTGCCGCGGTCGAACGGTTTCTCCGGGTACTTGAACTCGGGGGTCATCCAGAGGTTCATGCCGAGATCCAGGTCGGACAGCACGAATACCGGCGTCTGGTACCGGTCGGCGTAGTCGAACGCGTCTTTGCCGAACTCGTAGCACTCCTCGACGGACCCTGGCAACAGCACGATGTGCCTGGTGTCGCCGTGCGACAGGTTGAAGGCGAACGCCACGTCGGCTTGCGAGGTGCGCGTCGGGAGGCCCGTAGAGGGGCCGATGCGCTGGACGTCGAAGATCACGACCGGGACCTCGGCGTAGTAGGCGAGGCCGGCGAACTCGGCCATGAGCGAGATGCCCGGACCTGAAGTGGAGGTCATGGAACGTGCCCCGGCCCAGCCGGCACCGATCGCCATCCCGACCGCGGCGAGCTCGTCCTCGGCCTGGACGACCGAGATCAGCTTCTCGCCGGTCTTCGGGTCGGTTCGGAATCGCTCGGAATACGCGATCAGGTTCTCGCACAGGGAGGATGAAGGTGTGATGGGATACCACGCCACGACGGTGACGCCACCCATCAAAGCGCCCATCGCCGCCGCCTGGTTGCCTTCGACGAGGACCTTCCCGTCGACCTTGCCGGTCATCGGCTCGAGGCGGTAGGCATCCTGCTTGGAGAAGTTGTCCTGCCAGTAGTCGTGGCCGACCTTGATCGCGTCGAGATTGACCTGGACCGCCTTGGGCTTGCTGAGGAACTGGCGCGTCACGCCGTGCTCGAGGGCCTCCCAGGGGATGCCCAGCATCCCGCCCACGACACCGACGTAGATCATGTTGGCCAGCTGCTTGCGCAGCGTGTCGTTCTGGATCTTCGCCTTGGCCAGCTTGGAGAAGGGCACCGCGTAGTACGTGACGTCGTCGCGGACGTCCGCCTTGGTGAAGGCCTCCTCGTGTATGACCACGCCGCCTGGGCGCACCGTCTTCAGGTCCTGGTGCCAGGTCGCGACGTTGAAAGCCACCAGGATGTCCACCTTGTCGGAGCGGGCGAGGTACCCCTCCGGCGTGACCCTGAGCTGGTACCAGGTAGGTAAGCCTTCGATGTTGGACGGGAAGACGTTCTTGGGGGCGACCGGGATGCCCATGTGGAAGATCGCCCTGGTCAGGACGAGGTTCGCCGTCTGGCTCCCTGAACCGTTGACCGTGGCTGCCTGGATGGTGAGGTCGTTGATGATTTCCTTGGTCACTTCGTCTCTTGTTTCGGCGGATCACGAATTTTACGCGCCTGCAGCAACGAGCCTCGATTCTCTACAGTCCTAGCTCTGTGAAGGTCGCCATCCCGAAGGAAAAAGCCCAGGACGAGCGAAGGGTGGCCCTGGTTCCGGACACCGCGACGAAGCTGATCGCGGCCAAACTGGACGTCAGCGTCGAGTCGGGCGCCGGGTCCGGGGCTTTCATACCGGACGAACTGTATGAAAAGGCGGGCGTCAAGGTCGTGAAGGAGGCCCGCGCCTTGCTCAGCGATGCGGACGCGGTCCTCAAGGTGCAGGCTCCGGCCCTCGACGAGGTGGCGCTGCTGAAAAGCGGCTCGGTCCTCATCAGCTTCCTGCAGCCCGCCACCCAGGGCGACGTCGTCAAGGCCCTCGCCAAGCAAGGCGTGACGGCGTTCAGCCTCGAGCTCCTGCCGCGCATCTCGCGCGCCCAGTCGATGGACGCCCTGTCATCCCAGGCCTCCGCGGCCGGGTACAAGGCCGTGCTCATGGCGGCGGGCCGGCTCGGGAAGTTCTTTCCGATGATGATGACCGCCGCCGGCACGGTCGCCCCGGCCCGTGTGCTCGTGATGGGTGCCGGCGTCGCCGGCCTTCAGGCGATCGCCACCGCGCGGCGGCTCGGCGCAGTCGTCTCCGCCTACGACGTGCGGCCCGCGGTGAAGGAGGAGGTCCAGTCGCTGGGCGCCACGTTCATCGAGCTTGCGCTCGAGACGCAGGAGGGCGAGGGCGGCTATGCGCGCGAGCAGTCCGAGGATTTCCTGCGCAAGCAGAGAGAGCTCATTGGCGAGCATGTCGCAAAGTCGGACGTTGTCATCACGACGGCTGCCGTGCCCGGCCGGCGCGCGCCGCTGCTGGTCACCGGCGAGATGGTCAAGGGCATGCGGCCAGGATCTGTGATCGTCGACCTTGCGGCAGAAACCGGAGGCAACGTCGAGCTGACGCAGGCCGGCAAGGACGTCGACGTCGGCGGCGTGACGATCATCGGCACGCGCAACGTGCCGTCGACCATGGCGCTGCACGCGAGCCAGCTCTTCGCGCGCAACGTGATGAATCTCCTGCTCCACCTCGTGAAGGACGGTGCGATCAACCTCGACTTTACGGACGAGATCACCAAGGGCGGCTGCGTCACGCACGGCGGCGAGATCGTGAACGAGCGGGCCAAGCAGCTGCTGGCCCCGGCCGCGTCATGAACAACGAGCTGCTCAACGAGGTGACCTTCTTCGTGCTCGCGATCTTCGTCGGCATCGAGGTCATCTCCAAGGTCCCGACCATCCTGCACACACCGCTCATGTCCGGGACCAATGCGATCCACGGCATCATCCTCGTGGGCGCGATCGTCATCGCGGCGGGCGCGAGCTCGCCTGTCACGATCGTCCTCGGCCTGGTCGCCGTCACCCTCGCCACGACCAACGTGGTCGGCGGCTTCGTGGTCACAGACCGCATGCTCGAGATGTTCAAAGGCCGGCAAGCGGGCCGCGCACAGCAGCAGGCGGCGAAACCGGCGGCGCAAGCTGAATCGACGAAGGCGGCGAAGTGAACCTCGCGATCGCAGTCGCCTACCTGGTCGCCGCCGTACTCTTCATCCTCGGCCTGAAGCAGCTCAGCTCGCCGAAGGGCGCGCGCAACGGCAACTTCATCGCCGCCATCGGCATGGTGATCGCGCTCGTAGCGACGCTGCCGCTGCTCCGCTTCACGACAGCCGGCGTGATCATCATCCTGGTCGGCGTCGCCATCGGTGGAGCGGTCGGGAGCGTCGGCGCGCGCATGGTGAAGATGACCGCGATCCCGCAGATGGTGGCGCTCTTCAACGGGGTGGGGGGTGGCGCCGCGGCGCTCGTGGCCGTCGCCGAGCTCCTCCGCTTCGGCCAGCACCCGGCCTTCGCCGAGGCTTTCCCGAGCGTCTTCAGCATCGTCATCGGGTCGGTCTCGTTCGCGGGCAGCATGATCGCGTTCGCCAAGCTCCAGGAGCTGATGACGGGGACGCCGATCACGTATCCCGGCCAGCAGGTCGTCAACGGGATACTCGCCGCGGCCATCGTGGGTTTCGTCATCGCGGTGCTGGCGATCGCGTCGATCCCCTTCTCGTTCATCGCCCTGATGGTGCTGGCGCTCGTGCTCGGCGTCGCGTTCGTCCTGCCGATCGGCGGGGCGGACATGCCGGTCGTG
>DAIPXW010000130.1:0-6281 GCA_036783075.1 Candidatus Dormiibacterota bacterium
GCGCAAGAGGCTCGCGGACGGCACCGGCTACAAGGTTCTGCTCGAAAGGCCCCGGCTCTGGTTGGGACGCCCCGAGCTGGACGACCTCGCCGACGCGGCGTCGGCCGAGGGCCGGATGGTCCTTTCGCCATGCTGGTATGGCGGCGACGTGCACATCGTCGAGCTCGAGGGCACCATGTACCTCGGACGCGGTATCCAGCCGCGTGACGATGACAATGCGCTTCGTCACGCCGCCGGCGACGTCGCGTCGCATCTGAAAGCGCTTTCCGACCCGACCCGGGTCGCGATCCTGCTCTGGATCGGGCGCCGGCCCGCATCGGTCACCGAGATCGCCCGTCACTTCAAGCTTGCGCAGCCGACGGTGAGCGCGCACGTGCACGTGCTGCGCGAGGCGGGCATCCTGGACGAGAAGCCGGACGGCCGCAGCGCGAAGCTCAGCGTGAGCGAGGACCGCCTCCGAGGCATGTTCAGCGGAGCCGAGGAGATGCTGCTGAAACATTTCCGCCACTGATCGACCGCGAAGCCTATCTGGCTCTTGCGACCAGCAGCTCCAGCGAATCGACGAGTCTCGGTCCCGGCCTGTTGAAGTAGGCGGAGCCGTCCAGCACCACCACCCGCGCGGCTCCGACCGCGCCGACGTCCGCGCCCACAAGGCGCGCCTCCGCTTGGGCACGTTCGAGGTTGAAACCGCACGGAGCGAGGATCAAGACCTCCGGGTGGGCCGCGGCGACGTCGGCCCAGCTCATCGCGACCGATGGGACGCCCGGCCGCGCAACCGGGTCGTCGATTCCTGCCAGGTCGAGCAGGTCGGGTGTCCAGTGACCGGCGCGATAGGGAGGATCGAGCCATTCGAGGAAGACACCGCGAACCCGTGGCAGCCCGCGAACGGTTTCCGACGCCGCCTCCACACGCCGCCGCAGTTCCGTCATCAAAGGCGCGGCGTCGGCCCCGCATGCGGCCGCCAGCTCCTCGATGTCCGCGAAGACGTCACCCAGCGTGTGGGGATGCTGGCGGATCATCCTCACGCCTGCCAGCTCGTCCGCCACCTGGTCGGCGGGGATCGCGCACACGTGACATATGTCCTGCGCCACGACAAGGTCCGGCGCGAGAGCAAGGATCGCCACGGTGTCGACCTCATACAGAGAGCGGCCCTCGGCCGCGGCGAGCGACACGGCCGCCTCGATCCCGCCGCTGTGTGCCGCAGCCAGCGCGAGCGTCGAGCGCGTGACGACGGGAAGCGCGGCCGCCTCGGGCGGGTAGTCGCACTCATGCGTCACTGCGACCAGCTGGTTTCCAAGCCCGAGCGCGAAGAGGGTCTCCGTGGCGCTGGGGAGCAGCGAAACGATCCTCATCCGGGCTCGACGTCGTCGCGCAACCTGGCGAGCACGTTCTGGAATGCCTCGTAAGGCTGCGCACCCAGCACCAGGTAGCGGCGGCCGAAAATGTGAGCGGGTATCGCGTTGATGCCGACCGACTCGGCCTCATGGCGGTTGTCGTCGATGACAGCCGCGTAGCGGTCTTCTTCGAGCGCTGTCCTCAGAGCGGCCGTATCGAGGCCTACGCCGGCGCCGATGCGTACCAGGTCGTCGAAGTCTTCGAGCTTGCCTGTCTTCTCCCAGTGCGCTTTGAACAACGCGTGGTGCATCTCGTCGAACTTTCCATGCTCGCGTGCGAACTCCGCCGCGCCGAGGGCGCGCCGGGAGTTGATGATCACGTCCCGCTGCTCCATCTTGAGACCCACCTCGGAGGCGATGGACTCGAGGTGCCGGCGGATCTGTTCCGAGCGACCTTGCCCGAAGTAGGCGTCGCGCGGTATCCCTTCAGGCGGGGTTTCGGGGTGAAGCTCGAACGGCAGCCAGGTCACCTGGACCAGGCCCTCCGCCTCGAGCTGCTCGACTCGAACCGAGTCGATGTAGCACCAGGGTCAAACGTAGTCGGAGAAGACGATGAGCTCGACCGGCTCTGCTGCGCCAGGCATCTAGTGAGCTCGAACTCGGATCGAATGCAGGCGATTTCCCTTCAAGAGTTCTCCTTTATACGCGAGTTGATCCAACTGGCCTGCACCACCTTTGAATGCAGCCCGCCGCGAGCTCTCCCGAGCTTTAACCGGGCGGTGCCAGAATAGGCCCAGGATCAATTCGACGTAAGGAGGCTGTGAGAATGGCAGAAGCCAGGACGTTCGTGGCTAACGCGCCGGTGTGGGTGGATCTCTCGACCAGCGACCAGGCGGCCGCACGTGATTACTACGCGAAGCTGTTCGGTTGGAACGTCGAGGTGACTACAGACCCCGCGGCCGGCGGATACGCGCTCGCGAAGCTCGGCGGGAAAGACGTCGCGGGCATCGGCGGGACTCAAGGGCCGGACCAACCATCGGCGTGGATGGTTTACATCGGGACCAAGGACGCGGACGAAACCGCCAGGAAGGTGGAGGCCGCCGGTGGAAAGGTCATAGCGGCGCCGTTCGACGTGCTCACGTCGGGCCGCATGGCGGTGTTCCAGGACCCGGCTGGCGCATTCATCTCGGTGTGGGAGCCCAAGGACATGAAGGGCTCGGAGACCATGTACGAGCCGAACTCGTTCGGCTGGGCGGAGCTCAGCGCTAGGGGAGTGGACAAGGCCAAGCCGTTCTACGGCAAGGTGTTCGGCTGGGACGAGAAGGTCAGCGACATGGGCGAGGGCGCGCCGCCCTACACCGAGTTCCTGAACGGCAAGGAGAGCATCGCGGGCGCGATGGAGATGCCTGAGATGGTGCCGGCCCAAGTCCCCTCGTACTGGATGGTGTACTTCGTCGTCGACGACGTCGACAGGGCGTTCGAGAAGGCCGTCGACGGCGGCGGGACCGAGATGCTCGCACCGCAGGAGTTTCCGGGCGGACGGTTCGGGATCGTTGCAGACCCTCAGGGAGCCTCGTTCGGCCTCCTGAAGATGAAGCAGTAGCGGTCAAATCGACAACATGAACCGGCGGGCCCGCGGGGCTCGCCGGTTTCGCATCAAATAGCAATGAGAGCCAACTCTGAGGTCGAGGTCTGGTTCAAGGGAAAGGCCGCCGAGCCTGCGTTGCGCCGGGTGCGCGAAATCATCCTCGAGGCCGACGCCCGGCTGACCGAGTACATCAAGTACGGCACCGTCCAGTTCGGTTATCAGGGCGACTTCGCCAACTTCGTTCAGCACGACAAGAAGGTGGTGAGCCTGATGTTCAACCGGGGCGCGCGAATACCCGGCACGTTCCCCAACCTCGAGGGCGGCGGGCCCTCCGCCCGGTTCATGCGCTTTGCCGACGTGAGGGCGGCTGACGCCCGCGCCGCGGAGCTCGGTCAGATCGCCCGAGCCTGGTGCGAGCTCATGAGCGTGCCCAAGACGACGCCCCGTTCGAGGCGCGGCGTCTAGCCCCGAGCGAAAGCGGCCGCGACCCGCGCGGCCACTCGCGCGTTGTTGACCACGAGGTCGACGTTCAGGTCGAGCGACCTTCCACCCGACAGCTCGGCCATGCGGGCCAGCAGCCGGGGCGTCACCTCCGCTCCCGCCATGGTGCTCAGCTCACGAACCGCCTGGTTTGCCATCGCCTCCGCACCATCCAGCTCGGCGGGTGGCGGAATGGCGACGACGATCCCGCGAGCCCCAGTCCCCCATGACGCGCGGATCACGCGCGCGGTCTCCTCAGGCCCGTCCACGCGCGCCACGCGTCCGTCGCTGTGCCGGGTGTAGAAGACGGGGAACTCGTCGCAGCCGTAGCCGAGGACCGGCACGGCAAGGCTGTCCAGGCGCTCCAGCGTCGACGAGATGTCGAGGATGATCTTCGCGCCTGCGCAGAACACCGCGACCGGTGTGCGTCCGAGCTCTTCGAGGTCCGCGGATTGGTCCTCGGGGTGCCCGCGGTGAACACCGCCGATTCCGCCCGTAGCGAGAAAGCGAATGCCGGCCATCGACGCGGCGCGCATCGTGGCCGCGACCGTCGTCGCGCCGGCGGCTCCACGGGCGAGGGTCGGCCCAAGGTCCCGCGAGCTGACTTTGGCGGATCCGGCGGCGATGCGCTCCAGGTCGTCGTCATCGAGCCCGACGCGCAGGTGGCCGTCGAGCACCGCCACCGTCGCCGGTACGCCGCCCTCCTCGCGGACGGCGGCTTCGCACTGCCGCGCGGCGCGGAGGTTGTGTGGGGCCGGTAGGCCCTGGCCGACGATTGACGTCTCCAGCGCGATGACGGGCCGGCTCGCCGCCAGGGCGTCCGCCACCTCGCGCGACACCTGCAGCAATTCGCTCAATCCGGACGCGCGCCGGCTCGCGTGACCGCTTCGGATGCGATTACCACGGCCCGCTGTGCGGACTCGACGGGCGTTGCGCCCCGCAGCCACGCCGAGCAGAAGGCCGCGGCGAACGCGTCGCCGGCTCCCGTCCCGTCGACCTGCTGCACAGCCGGCGCGGGGACCAGTTGGCCGAACACGCTGCACCCGGCGGCGCCCAGCTTGATCACTGGCAGCTGCGCCAGGCGCTCCAGCGGAACGCCGATCGTGTCGGCCTCGGCCTGCGTGGCGAAAAGGAGCTCGGGCTTGAGCCGGGCGAGGTCGTAAGCCATTCGCGAAGGTCCGTAGTCCCGCAACCCCGCGACCGACGAGAGGTCGATCGAGAGCATCCCGCCGTGTGCGCGCACCCTTGCGATCGCTGCTCGCGTCGCCGCCGCGATCGGATCGACGAACAGTGAGTAGGCGGGGATGTGCACGAGGTTGACGTCGTCGAGCCAGGCGTCGAGCAGATCGGAAGGGCGCAATCCGACGCTGGCGCCGCGCTGGGTCGCCATCGCGCGCTGGCCACCCGGGCCCACGAGGACGGCGATCGCGCCGGTAGGCTCGGCCGCCCAGACCGCACAGACCTCTACGCCACGGGCGGCGAGATCAGACACCAGCTGCCGCCCGCGGTCGTCGTCGCCGATCCGCGTGACCAGGCGGACGGGATCTCCGAGCGCCGCGATCCAGGCGCAGAAGTTCGCCGCCTGGCCGCCTCCGCCGACTCCGATCCGGGCCGCCCGGTCGTCGTCCGGGCGGAGTGGACCCTCTGGCACGATCGTGATGTCCAGCAGGAGGTCGCCAATGGAGAGGATCACTTGGAGCCCAGAATAGCCGCCCCGTCGGGCGAGCCGCTTTCGTCACTCTGAAATTGAATAAGCAAACAATGGACGGGACGGATATTGATAATATCAATCACCTAATGGATAAAAACAAAGTAGGCGACTGGCAGGACCTCACCCGGCTCACGGCCGGCCGTCCGCTCCTGGTGGAGCGCGTGCGATTGGCCGACGGGGACGTGACGCTCGAAGGAAGCTGGGAGCTGCCGCAGCTGGCACGCCTTGCCGCCGAAGACCAGGTCTTCGTTTTGGCGTTCGTGCGCTCCCACGGTTCGATCAAAGAGATGGAGCGCGTCTTCGGGGTCAGCTACCCAACGATCAAGGCCCGCCTCAACAGGATCTCGGGCAGCCTGGATTTCGTCGACACCAACCCTGGAACTTCGCGCGCGGAGATCATCGAGCGCTTGAGCCGCAGTGAGATCTCGATCGACGACGCGATCCAGCAGCTGGAGGGATTGAGATGACAGAAGAAAGCAAGAAGGTGCTCGAGATGCTGGCTGCGGGCCAGATCAACACAGACGAGGCGGACCGCCTCCTGAACGCCCTGCGCGATGGGCCCACGAAAGCCGCGACGAGCGACGCGCCGCGTCCCGCACCGCGATACCTCCGCGTGATGGTTGATTCAAATGAGAAGGACGGTCGGCCGGTAAAGATCAACGTGCGCGTGCCGTTGCAGCTGCTTCGGGCCGGCGTGAGGCTGGCGAGCCTGATCCCGCCGCAGGCGCAGGAGCGTGTCAACGTCGCGCTTCGCGAGAAGGGAATGACTTTCGACGTGGGCCAGATCAAGCCGGAGAACCTCAACGAGCTGATCGACCAGCTCAGCGACCTCTCGGTCGACATCGACCAGAAAGAAGAAGACGTGAAGATAAGGGTCTTCTGCGAGTAGGCGCCCCAGAAGACATTGGACGCGACGGTTCCTCGACGACCACGACCCTGGACCGTGTTCGGGGGCGGCGCTTTTCGAAAGCTGTGGGGGGCCACGGCCCTGTCGCTCGCCGGCGACTCCTTCAGCTACGTCGCGATGGCGTGGTTGGTCCTGCAGCTGACCGGTTCGAGCCTGGCTCTGGGCTCGGTGCTGGTCGTGCAGGCCGTACCGCGCGCGGTCCTGATGCTGGTGGGCGGGGCGCTGACCGACCGGTTCTCGGCCCGGCTCACAATGGCCGCG
>DAIPXW010000131.1:0-6269 GCA_036783075.1 Candidatus Dormiibacterota bacterium
CTCAGCCTACCGCGTATCGCTCGTGGTTCAGTCCCCAGGCGGCGTACCGCACCAAACCCATCGCGCGATAGCGCTGTCGCCGCGCCGCGGTGACACCGGTCTCGATCGCCTCCCGGAGGGCAGCGGGCGTCCTGCCGGGAAACTCGGTGAACGCGCGGCCGACCGCGTCCACTATGTGAGCGTCGGACGAGCCGAGCTGGGCGGCGCCCAGTCCCATGTTCAGGCGGTGTGCAAGCTGGTTGAAGACGTAGAAGCCGGGGGTCGCGTTCTCCACCTCGATGGCGTCGAAGTCGAGCTCGGCGGCAAGCCAGCCCACCCCGTGCACCTTGCCGTTCCGCGCCACCCGCTGGGTGCGCCAGAAAGGGTGAACCGCGACGGCGAGGCCACCCTGCTCATGTATGGCGTGGATGGTCGCAGCGGCGCTCATCCCGGGACGTACCCTGCGCTCCAGGAACAGGCCGACAATGTGCCCGTCCCGGCTCGAGACCTCTTCACCCACGATGACGTCGAATCGCGCTCGCTTGGCAGCGTGCTCCTGGGCCCGCAGCGCCCCCTCGATCGTGTCGTGGTCGGTGACCGCGATCACATCCAGACGGGAGAGCCGGGCGGCGTGCTCGACCAGCTCTTTAGGCGTCGGCCAGCCGTCGCTTGCGGTCGTGTGCATGTGGAGGTCGGCCCGACCGGGGGAAACCATGGGTGTGCATCCTACGCTCGCCGGGCTTACCATCGACCTTTCGCAGACCTTTGATTCGACCTGGGTAGGTGGAGGTGTCGCGGGTGGAAGGCTTGATGCAGGACTACGAGCTCAGTCTTCAGCACGTGCTCTGGCGGATAGAGCGCTTGCATCAGAAGAAGGAGGTGGTCACCAAACGCGAGCAGGACGTGCACCGCATGACCAACGGCGAGATGGTGCCGCGAATCAACCGGCTTGCCGGGGCGCTCAAGCGCCTGGGCGTCAAGCCCGGCGACCGGGTGGCGACGCTGGCGTTCAACAACCACCGGCACCTGGAGCTCTATTACGCCGTGCCCTGCATGGGCGCGGTGCTCCACACGCTCAACCTCCGTTTGTTCCCTCAGCATCTCGAGTTCATCATCAATGACGCAGAAGACAAGGTTTTATTTGTCGATCAAGCCCTGATTCCTCTTCTCAAGCCCCTGCTTGGGAAGATTCCTTCGATCGAGCACATGGTCCTGATGACCGACTCGGTGGCCCCCTCGCACAGCGAGAACGGCGTAGGCGAGATGCTGGACTACGAGTCGCTGCTCGCGGCCGAGAGCGACAGCTACCCGTGGCCGAAGCTTTCGGAGCGCATGGCCGCGGCCATGTGCTACACGTCGGGCACCACCGGCAACCCCAAGGGCGTCGTCTATTCGCACCGGTCGCAGTACATCCACACGATGGGCGTGCTCCAGACCGACAGCCTTGGCATCACGGAACGGGACGTCGTGCTGCCGATCGTGCCGATGTTCCACGCCAACAGCTGGGGACTCCCCTACGCATGCGGAATGGCCGGCTCCAAGGTCCTCCTGCCGGATCGCTTCATGGGCGACGCCAAGTCGATCGTCGAGCTCGCCGAGCAGGAGGGGGCCACCGTGCTGGCGGGCGTGCCGACGATCTGGATCAACACGGCCGCCTACCTCAAGGAGACCGGCAAGCGGCTGCCAAAGGTGCACACGGTGGTGTGCGGCGGCTCGGCCATCCCTCGCTCCCTCATGGAGTCGATGGACGCGCTAGGGCTGCGGATGCTCCAGGCCTGGGGCATGACCGAGACGTCCCCCCTGGGCAGCGTGGCGCGGGTGCGGTCCGGGACGAAGCCCGAAGACGAGCTCAAGGTGCGCCTGACCCAGGGCCTTGTGGCGCCCGGTGTCGAGATCCGGATCGCAGACCCCGCCACCGGCGAGGAGCTGCCCTGGGACGGCGTGGCGTTTGGGGAGATCCAGGTCCGCGGTCCCTGGATCGCTCGCGGCTACCACAACGGCTACGACCCCGGAAAACTGACCGAGGACGAGTGGTTCCGCACCGGCGACGTCGCCAAGATCACGCCCGAGGGCTACGTGCAGATCGTCGACCGCACCAAGGACGTCATCAAGTCGGGAGGCGAGTGGATCTCTTCCGTCGAGCTCGAGAACGCGATCATGGCGCACCCCAAGATCATGGAAGCCGCCGTGATCGGGCTCGCGCACGCCAAATGGGACGAAAGGCCCATCGCTTTCGCGGTTCCAAAGCCGGAGTTCAAGGGCAACGTGACACAGGAGGAGGTGATCGACTTCCTCAAGGACAAGGTCGCGAAATGGTGGCTGCCGGACGAGGTGCGCTTCATCGACGAGGTGCCCAAGACCTCCGTCGGCAAGTTCGACAAGAAAGTGTTGAGGGCCGGCGCGGTCCCAATCGCGGGACAGTTGAAAGAAGGGGTGAAGAGCTGATGGCGCGGATGGCGGCGCGGGAGCACACCATCGGGAGGGACACGTTTCATTTCAAGTGGGACAACTCTCTCGCCCCGGCGGTAGAGGTCGCGCCCGGCGACGTGGTCCACTTCGACACGGATGAGGTCACCGCCGGGCAGCTGAAGCAGGGCGATCCCGCAGCGAAGCTCGGCGCCCTCGACTTCGACCGCCTCTACCCGCTCGGGGGCCCCGTGTACGTGAAGGGCGCCGAGCCGGGTGACGCGCTGGAGGTTGAGATCCTCGATCTCAAGCCCGGCTCCTGGGGTTGGGCGGCCCTGCTGCCGGGCCTCGGCCTCCTCGCCTCCGACTTCCCGGATCCGTACGTGCGGTACTTCGACCTGGGCGACCGCAAGTCGGCTGAGCTGCGCCACGACATCAAGATCCCGATCGTGCCGTTCTGCGGCACGATGGGCGTCGCCACCGACGAACTCGGGCCGCAGGCGGTCCTTCCGCCGACCAAGGGCGCCGGAAACATCGACACGCGCCACCTGACCGCCGGGACCACTCTGCGCCTGCCCGTCTTCGTACCCGGCGCGCTCTTTTCCGCGGGCGACTGCCATGCGGCGCAGGGAGATGGCGAGGTCTGCGTTACCGGGATCGAATGCCCGATGACCTTCTCACTCCGGTTTGGAGTGATCAAGGGCGGCTCGCCGCGGCCGTGGAGCTACCACTTCCGGACACCCGCCGCGCCGCTTCAGCCACGCAGCGACGAGAAGGGCTACCACGCGGTCTGCGCTCTCGGGCCGGACCTGATGGAGAACGCTCAGAATGCCGTGCGCGAGACGATCAAATGGCTGACGGCGGACCACGGGCTGAGTCGCGAGGACGCATACATCCTGTGCAGCCTGGCGGGCGACCTGAAGATCAGCCAGATCGTCGACCAGCCGAATTTCGGCGTGTCCTTCTATATGCCGCTGAGCGTGTTCCACTAGCCGTTCGCCCCGTACTCGGGAGCATGTCCCGTAGGGGGGGCGGTTTGGCGCGCACCGTCCGGCATACTGACCGACTGGTGTTCGCAGGGTGAGTACCACACAACTCGGGCGGTATCCGATCGAGGCGGAGCTTGGGCGCGGTGCCATGGGCGTCGTCTATCGCTCCACCCATCCGCGCCTGGAGATCCCCGTAGCGATCAAAGTCCTGGCCGAGCAGTACTCGAGCGACCCCAACTTCCGGCAGCGGTTCCACCGGGAGGCCGCCACGGTCGCGGCTCTCAACCATCCGGGCATCGTTCGCGTCTACGACTTCGACGAGGACGGGCCGGTTCTGTTCATCGTCATGGAGTGGGTCGAGGGGCGTTCCATGCGCTCCTGGCTCGATGAGTACGGGCGTTTCAGCGTGGACGTCTCCGTCGACCTCATCCAGCAGCTGCTCTCTGCAGTTGGCGTCGCGCACGACTACTCGATCGTCCACCGCGACCTCAAGCCCGACAACATCCTCATCTCCAACCGCGGGAAGACGAAGATCCTGGACTTCGGCATCTCCAAGCTCGTCGACGACAAGCACCGCTTGACCGCGACCGGCAGCATGGTCGGAACCCCCGCCTACATGGCGCCCGAGCAGGTCAAGGGCGAGGCGGTCGACGCCACGTCGGACATCTACTCGCTGGGCATGATCCTCTACGAGCTGCTGCATGGGGAGCCACCTTTCACGGGCGCGCTTCCGTCCGTCCTGCACTCGCAGGTGTTCGACAAGCCACGCGCCTCGACAGCAATCCCTTCGCCGATCATGGAGATCATCTGGAAGGCGACCGCCAAGGATCGCAGCCAGCGGTTCCAGAGCTGCGAGGAGTTCTCGGGCGCGTTCCACTACATGCCGAAGCCGGGAGTTGCGCAGCCTCCCGCCGAGGCCATCTCCGACCCGATCGCCGTGGCGGACGAGAGCGTGGAGCGCCGGACGCCGGTGCCGGCCCGCTCCGACGGGCACAAGCCGGCGGGCGTATGCACCTACAGCGACTGCCAGGAGCGCCGCGGATGGGCCTGCGCTTACAAAGACCTGACCGGTCGCGAGTGCAAGAGCTGGTGGTGCCGACGGCACATCCAGTTCATCGAGCGCACGCCCTTCTGCCCGAGACACGCCAGCGTCATCCGCGCCCTCGCGCCAACAGCAAACACGATCTTCGAGATCAAGAACCGGCCCGCGGTCGACGACCGCGCGCTGCCGCTCGCCGCGCTCGTCGCAGAGGACATAGACAAGGACGTGACTGAGCTCGTGCGGCGGCGTTACCAGAACCGCAAGGACGTCACGCTCGCCCGCGACCGCACGGTGAGGCAGACCTGGTCGGGGCGCAACGAGGTGGCCTGGGAGCGCAGCTGGGCGGCGCTGAAGAGCCAGGGCTACCTGATCCGGATCGCGGTTCGGGTGGCCACCGACGAGCCGGACAACGTGCAGCTGCTGATCGGCAACACGGTCGTTTTCAAAGAGATCCCCGACTGGATCAGCCGCCGGCGCGAGGGCGAGCCGCCGGACCACGCCGACCGCGCTCGCTTTGGAAAAAAGCTCTTCGCGGCCATCCTCGAGCACGTCGACGAGCCGCAGCCTCTGCCCTCGGCCGTGCCTTCGACCAGCCAGCACGAGATCGAGCCTCCCCCGCCCCCCGACATCAACAAGACGCTCATCGAAGGCATGGTTCTCCGCCTCGCCGCGGCTTCCACGCGGATCACGGGGTTCGAGGTCGCGGACCAGCTTGCGCTGCCTTTCAACGCAGTCGAGCCCATACTCAAGGCGCTGACGAGCGCCAACCTGCTCGACGCCCTGGGTCTCGCCGCCGAGCAGGGACCGTGGCTCGGCCGGCCGCTTCCCGAGCGCATGGCGTACGCGATCACAAGGCAGGGCCGCGCGCGCAGCGACCAGATCGGGGACGCGAGCACCCGCTACTCCGGCCCGGCTCCGGTCTCAATGCAGGAGTACAAGGCGGTCCTGGCGGAGGCGGCGAAGCCGGGGACCCTCGACCTGGTCAAGGTCAACCTGGCGCTCAGCGGCATCGAGCTGGCCCCCGGGGTGACGGAAGCGGTCCGCGCCGCCGTCAACTCACGCTCGTCGATATTCATCTACGGCGCGCCAGGCAACGGCAAGACCACGCTGGCGCGCCGCATCCCGAGCCTGCTGGGCGGACCCATCGTCGTCCCGGTCGCCCTCGACATTGGCGGCGGCGAGGTGATGACGGTGTTCGACGGGGCCGTGCACCACCTCGTGCCAAACCAGCCGGCCGACAAGCGCTGGCGTCGGGTCGCCCGCCCGCTCGTGCAGGTCGGCGGCGAGTTCCAGCTCGAGATGTTCGACCCGACCTGGGAGGACGGCAGCCGCACGTACGGGGCGCCGCTGCAGGTCAAGGCCAACGGAGGCGTGCTGCTGATCGACGACCTCGGTCGCCAGCGCGTCTCACCGAAGCAGATACTGGACCGCCTGCTCGTGCCGCTCGAGCAGGACACCGACTACATGAACCTGACCTCCAGCGGGCGCAAGGTCGAGGTGCCGTTCCGAGCGCAGGTCGCGCTGTCGACGAACCTGAAACCGGGAGAGCTGCTCGACGAGGCCTATCTCAGGCGGCTGTCCTACAAGGTGCTGATGCCGGACCCGACGTGGGAGATGTGGTGCCGCATCTTCGAGCGCGAGCGCGAGCGGCTGACGATCCCTCCCGACCCGGACGCCCTGAAGATGATCTCGTCCCTCTACGGCGGCCGGCCCCTGCGCGGCAACCACCCGCGCGACCTGCTGGAGCGGCTGGTCGACGTCTCGTCCGCGAGGGGCGTGCGGCCCCAGCTCACCGAGGATCTGGTCGAGGCCGCATGGCACACGCTGTTCATCGCGAACTGAGGTCGGTTCAC
>DAIPXW010000132.1:0-6214 GCA_036783075.1 Candidatus Dormiibacterota bacterium
CGCTGGTGCGGTTCCTGCCCCCCGACGACCCGCGTGTGCGCGCGACCGTGCTTGCCATCGCGGACGAGCTGACGGTGGACGGCATGGTCCTTCGCTACCGCACCGCCGAGACGGACGACGGGCTGCACGGGGAGGAGGGGACCTTCACCATCTGCTCGTTCTGGCTCGTGTCGGCCCTGTGTGAGATCGGCGAGCTGGACCGCGCACGCCAGCTGTGCGAGAAGCTGCTCAGCTACGCGAGCCCCCTGCAGCTGTACGCGGAGGAGATCGACCCGCGCAGCGGCCGCCACCTCGGGAACTTCCCGCAGGCCTTCTCGCATCTGGCGCTGATCAACGCGGTGATGCACGTGATCCACTCGGAGACGGGCACGCCCCACAAGTTCGGCGGAGCTCCTTCCCCTCAGCCCTGATTCGCCGCTATTCGCCGCCTCCGTTTGCCGGCGCGGGCTTCAGGAACAGGGCTCCCAGCGGCGGCAGGGTCAGCGTCAGGCTGTGGCGCTGGCCGTGCATGCTGATCGGAGCCGCCTCGACACCGCCCAGGTTCCCCTGCCCGCTGCCTCCGTACAGCGGCGCGTCGCTGTTCAGGAGCTCGAGCCAGCGCCCGGCCTCCGGGATTCCGATCTGGTAGTTGTTCCGGGGGACGGGCGTGAAGTTGAACACGCCGACCACGATGTCCTTCGGCGAGCGACCGCGCCGGATCAGGCTGACCACGCTCTGGTCGGCGTCGGTGCAATCGATCCATCCGAAGCCGGAAGGGTCGAAGTCAAGCTCATGGAGGGCCTTCTCCTCTCGCAGGACCCGGTTGAGGTCTCCGACCCACAGCCGGAGTCCGCCGTGCATCGGCTGGTCCAGCAGATGCCAGTCGAGGCTCTGGTCGTGGTCCCATTCCTTCCACTGCCCGAACTCGTCGCCCATGAACATGAGCTTCTTGCCCGGCTGTGCGTACATGTACGCGAACAGCAGGCGGAGATTCGCGAACTTCTGCCAGTCGTCGCCCGGCATCTTCGAGATCAGCGATCCCTTGCCATGGACCACCTCGTCGTGTGACAGCGGCAGCATGAAGCTCTCGCTGAACGCGTAGATCATCCGGAACGTCAGGGACTGGTGGTGGAACTTGCGGTGGATCGGCTCCTGCGACATGTACGCGAGCGTGTCGTGCATCCACCCCATGTCCCACTTCATGCCGAAGCCGAGCCCGCCCAGGTACGTGGGTTTGGAGACCAAAGGCCACGAGGTCGACTCCTCGGCGATCGTCTGGGCCGCGGGCTGCTCCTTGTAAACCTCGATGTTGAAGCGGCGCAGGAAGTCGACCGCGTCGAGGTTCTCGTTGCCCCCGAACTTGTTGGCGATCCATTCGCCCTGCTTGCGCGAGTAGTCGAGGTAGAGCATCGACGCCACCGCGTCGACGCGAAGGCCGTCCGCGTGGTACCGGTCGAGCCAGCACAGCGCGCTGCTGATCAAAAAGCCGCGCACCTCGTTGCGGCCGTAGTTGAAGATCGAGCTGCCCCAGTCGGGGTGCACGCCGAGGCGCGGGTCGGCGTGCTCGAAGAGGTGCGTCCCGTCGAAGTTCTGCAGGCCGAACTCGTCCGCGGGAAAGTGGGACGGAACCCAGTCCAGGATCACGCCGATCCCGTTCTGGTGCAGGTAGTCGACCAGGAACATGAAGTCTTGCGGCGTGCCGTAGCGCGAGGTCGGCGCGAAGTAGCCTGTGACCTGGTAGCCCCACGAGCCGTAAAACGGATGCTCCATCACCGGCATGAGCTCGACGTGCGTGAAGCCCATGCGGCTGACGTAGTCGGCGAGCCGCGGGGCCAGCTCGCGGTAGGTGAGGAACCGGTTGCCCTCCTCCGGGACTCGCATCCAGGAACCGAGGTGCATCTCGTACACGGCCCAGGGAGCCGCGCGCCCGTTGCCGTGCCGGTTGGACATCCAGCTCTGGTCGCCCCAGTCGTAGCCGAGGTCCCAGACGACCGACGCTTGCCGCGGAGGCGCTTCAGCGAAAGCGGCGAACGGGTCCGCCTTGTCGGCGCCGGTGCGGGTTACGCGCGAGTGGACGTGGTACTTGTACAGCGCCCCGTGCTTGACGCCGGGGATGAAACCCTCCCAGATCCCGGACTGCTCGCGAGGGAACAGGCCGTTCGCGGTCTTGTCCCAGGAGTTGAAGTCGCCGATCACGCTCACCGAATCGGCGTTCGGCGCCCAGACCGCGAACGACGTGCCCTGCGGGTCGCTGGAGACGTGCGCGCCAAGCTTGTCGAAGAGGTGGCTGTGCGTACCTTCGTTGAACAGATGCAGGTCGAAAGGGCTGAGCAGCGAGCGTGCGATCATGCGGGTGATACCACCTCCAGGATTCCGCGCAGCGGGATGTGCACCCAGTCAGGGCGCATGTTCAGCTCGTAGCGCAGCTCGTACAGCGCTTTCTCCAGCAGCATGGTCGTCAGCTGCAGGTCCAGGTCTTCGGGCGTGTGCGGCACGAACGAGGCGGTGCCTGCCGCCTGCAGATAGCTCTGCACGAAGGCGGCGGATACGCCGGCTACCCAGAACCGGCCCCAGTCACGCATGCGCGGCAAGAGGTTGGCTGCGATCTGGTCCGAGCGCAGGGCGGCCTGGCTCGCGTAGTCGAACGAGCGGAGCATTCCCGCCACGTCGCGCAGCGCGAGGCGCTTCAACCGGCGCTCGTACAGCGATCGCGTGGGCTCGCCTTCGAAGTCGATGATCACGAAGTCGTGGCCCGTGTAGAGGACCTGCCCGAGGTGGTAGTCCCCGTGGACCCTGATCCGGCTCGTGGTGAGCCTCCGCGCGAGGAAGGACTTGAGGATCGCGGCGATGCGGGGTTCGAGGTCAAGGACCCTCCGCGCATCCTCGCGCGCGTCCTCCGGAAGCCGTTTGAGCTGCGTCCTCAGGAGATCGGTGGAACGCATCGACAGCCCGCTCAACGACTGGTAGATCGAGCGCTGGTCCTGCGGGTTGATCCGCTCCGGCGCGAAGGCGGGATCGGTAGGGTCGGAAGACAGAGCGGTGTGGAGCTCCGCGGTTCGCCGGCCGAGCAGGCGCGCCGACTCGACATAAGCGCCGATCGTCCGCGTCGCGACCTCCGGAAGCTCCGCCGCGCTGGCCTGGATGATGCTCCGCGGCATCGCGGGGGGATCCGCGCCGGCGAGCTCGGGCCCCTGGAAGAAATGGGCCAGCGTGTTCAGCGTGTACTGCCAGGCGTCACCCTGGTTCGGGACGTAGCCCTGGAGCACCGCGAGGGTCACGGGCTCGCCGTGGTCGCGCCGGTAGTCGAGGCTCCCGGCCAGGGGGGCGATCTGGGTGAAGCTCGTGTTCTCGGTCAGAAAGCGTCCGACCTCGAGCTCAGGGTTCTCGCCCTCCTCGAGGCGCCGGAACACTTTTAGGATGAGGCGCTCGCCGAACACCACCGAGTTGTTGCTCTGCTCCGCCACCGAGATCGCCGCGTCGAGGCGCACGGTCTCAGGTCCCCGCAGCCGCGCGAAGGCGCGCGTCGTCGTCCCGATGACGGTTCCGTGCTCGCCGGTGGCGCGCCGCCTCCGCGCGATGGCGCCCAGCACCGCCTCGGCGAACGCCGGCGGTCCCAGCGCGTCGTAGAGCAGGCCGCGGTCCTTGTCGCCCTGCACCCGCACCCACGCGATGGCGCAGTGGGGCCAGCGCTCCAGGATCTGTGGGGCCTCTGCGCTCTTGGCGTACGCGAGCGGCAGCTGATACGTGTCTGGGTCGCCTTCGGCATACGTGACGACGACGGTGGCCAGGTCCGCGCTATCGCTCGCCCCGGGCACCGACACGACGTCGGAGATCTGTGCCGACTTCACGCGCCGCGCCTTGCCGGCAAACCATCGCCGCTGGCGGATGTAGCCGGACAGGACACTCTCGAGCCGCTCCTTGGGCGTGCCGGTGAGCACGGATTCCCATGACCCTTCGACCCGGATCTCGGGCAGGAGGCTCGCCAGGCCGGCGCCGTCGCTCTGAACCGTCGGCGCGGAACGAGGCTGCAGCGAGAACCAGTAGAACGAGTGCGGGCCGAGGGTGAGGAAGTAGGGGGCGTCCCCGACGACGGGCATCTCGTTGCTGCTGAAGAGCTCCACCGGCACCAGGCCCTTCCACTTGGTGAGGTCGAGCTCGACCGCCTGCAGGAATCGCGACAGGTTCGCGACGCACAGGATCTGCTCCGACTCGTAGCGCCTCACATAGGCGAGGATCTTGCGGTTCTCGGGCCGAAGGATCTCGAGCGTGCCGCGGCCGAAAGCCCGGTGGCGCTTGCGCAGCGCGATCAGCCTCTTCATCCACGAAAGGGTCGAGTGTGGGTTCTGCGCCTGCGCCTCGACGTTGACGGTCTCGTAGTGGTATTCGGGATCGGTGATCACCGGCAGGTACAGGCGTTGCCGGTTGGCGCGAGAGAAACCTGCGTTGCGGTCGGCGCTCCACTGCATGGGCGTCCGCACGCCGTTGCGGTCGCCGAGGAAGATGTTGTCGCCCATCCCGATCTCGTCCCCGTAGTACAGGACGGGCGTCCCGGGCAGCGAGAAGAGCAGGCCGTTCATGAGCTCGATCCGGCGCCGGTCGTTGCCGAGCAGCGGCGCGAGGCGGCGGCGGATGCCGAGGTTGATCCGGGCGGCGCGGTCCTGCGTGTATGCGCGGTACATGTAATCGCGCTCCTCGTCAGTGACCATCTCGAGCGTGAGCTCGTCGTGGTTGCGCAGGAAGAGCGCCCACTGCGAGCTGTCAGGTATCGATGGAGTCTGCGCCAGGATGTCGATGATCGGGAAGCGGTCCTCCATGCGGATCGACATGAACAGCCGCGGCATGAGCGGGAAGTGGAACGACATGTTGCATTCGTCGCCTTCGCCGAAGTACGTCACCGCGTCTTCTGGCCACTGGTTGGCCTCGGCGAGGAGCATGCGGTTCTTGTAGCTCCCGTCGACATGGCGTCGCATCTCTTTCAGAAACTGGTGGGTTTCGGGCAGGTTCTCGCAGTTCGTGCCTTCACGTTCGTACAGGTATGGGATGGCGTCGAGACGGACGCCGTCGACGCCCATGTCCAGCCAGAAGTCCAGCGCCTTGAGCACCGCGTCCTTGACCTTCGAGTTGGCGAAGTTCAGGTCCGGCTGGTGCGAGAAGAAGCGGTGCCAGTAATAGGCGCCCGCGACGTGGTCCCACGTCCAGTTGGACGTTTCGAAATCCTTGAAGATGATCCGTGCATCCTGGTAGCGCTGGTTGGTGTCGCTCCAGACGTAGAAGTCGCGTGCCGCGCTGCCCGGTCGCGCGTGGCGGGCGCGTTGGAACCATGGATGCTGGTCCGAGGTGTGGTTGCACACGAGCTCGTTGATCACGCGGATGCCGCGCCGATGTGCGTCCCTGATGAAGGCGTTGGCGTCGCTTAAGCTGCCGTACTGCGGGTTGACGTCGGTGTAGTCCGCAATGTCGTAGCCGTCGTCCCGTCCCGGTGATGGGTAGAACGGAAGAAGCCAGATCGCGTTGACGCCGAGGTCCTGGAGGTAGGGGAGCTTCTCGATCATTCCCCTGAAGTCCCCGCTTCCGTCGCCGTCGCTGTCGTGGAACGCTCGCACGTGCAGCTCATAGACGAGCGCGTCCTTGTACCAGAGCGGGTCGTCGTCGAGCTGGAACGTCTCGAGCTTGCGCCGACCGGTGATCTTCTGAGTCGGTAGTGCGCCCTCCGCGGGCCCGGTGATCACAGGAAGTACTCGAAATCGTGCTCGCTGCGGAGGCGCCGGCGGAACCTGAAGATCTGCGCGGGGATCGCGTTTGGGTTGATCTCCACGTAGTTGCGCGGGCCGTTCCAGAGGTAGCGAGCCCCGCTCAAAAGCTCGTGCGCCTGGAAGCCGCGATCGCGCCTGATCCCCAGTTCTTCCACCGGAAGCGTGACCATCCCGGCCTGGGTGTGATGCGGGTCCAGGTTGACCACCGTCAGGACCACGTCGGCGAGGTCGGGGGTGCTCTTGGTATAGGCGACCAGGTGGTCGTTTTCGGTGGGATGGAACCTCAGCCCGCGATCGCTCTGCAGCGCCGGGTTCTCGTGCCGGATCCGGTTGACCAGCGTGATCAGCTCGCGAAGGTTGTCCGGGTTGTCGCGATCCCACGCCCGGACCTGGTACTTCTCCGAGTCGAGGTACTCCTCGGACCCCGACTCGCGCGCGCGGCCCTCGCACAGCTCGAACGCCGGCCCGTAGATGCCGTAGCT
>DAIPXW010000133.1:0-6189 GCA_036783075.1 Candidatus Dormiibacterota bacterium
CGGTCGGGTGGATCGTAGGCAACCGACGCATGAGGGTCAAGCACGGTCGGCTGGAAGATCACGCCCGCAGGTCGCGGGCCATCTCGGCAAAGTTGGCAACATAGCGCTGGACGTCCGCCTCGCTGTGCTGGACCGATAGAGTCCAGTTCTCTTCCGCGCCGGGGGCCATGAGCACGCCGCGGTTGCACTGGTAAAGCCAGGCGAGATAGGCGGCGGGTTTGTCCATCTCAAGGTAGTCGCGGTAGTTGCGAACCCGCTCCGTCCGGTACCCGACGCCCCCTCGCGCCGCCATAGTCGTCACGTGGAAGGGCAGGCGGTGCTCTGCGATCACCGCCTCGAGCCCGCCCTCGAGAACCTCGGCCAGGGCATCGAAATGGGCATAGGCGGTCGGCGACAGGATGTCCTCCAAGGTGACCTTGGCGGCCGCGATACTGAGCGGGTTACCGTTGAACGTTCCCATCTGGCTCACCCGCTTCTGATCGATCAGCGCCATCACATCTTCGCGGCCACCAATGGCACCGCACGGCAAGCCGCCGCCGATCGCCTTGGCCAGGGCGACGATGTCCGGCTTAACCCCGAATCGCTCGCTGGCGCCGCCGGGAGCGATGGTGACGCCCGTTTTGACCTCATCGAAGATGAGCAGCGCACCGTGGCGATGGACGATCTCCTTCGCCGCCTCGAGGTACCCGATGTCGGGTAGCGCGATGCCGACGTTCATCATCGCCGGCTCAACTATCAGGGCCGCCACATCATCCGGATGCCGGCTGAACGCATCCTCGAGCGCTTTCAGGTCGTTGAAGGGGACGATCGTTACCAGATCGACCAGGGCGCGCGGGATGCCTTCGCTCTGCGGCACGGAGGCTGGGGCATCGGCAGGACCCATCAGTTTGGGGCTGGGCTTGACCGAGACCATCAGGGAGTCGTGGTGGCCGTGATAGGAGGCCTCGATCTTGAGCAGGCGCTCCCGGCCCGTGAAGGCGCGTGCGAGGCGGACGGCGTCGTTGGTCGACTCGGTCCCGCTATTGCTAAACCGCCACTGGGGCTGCCCGAAGCGCCGCGCCAGGTTGCGCGCAACCGCGGCCACATCGTGCCCTGGCTGCGCGAAGTGGGAGCCCCTGGCAATCTGCTCACTGACCGCCTTCACGATCAGCGGGTGGGCGTGGCCGACGACCATGACCCCGAATCCGTTGTGGAAGTCGACGTATTCGTTCCCATCGACGTCCCAGATCCGGCTGCCCTGGCCGCGCTCGACGAATATCGGCTGCGGCGCGGCGTCCTGGTGGGAGGAGGGCACGCCGCGCGGCTCAACCTGGCGCGCCTCGCGCCACTCTTCGTCGGAGCGCCGCCTGCCGGCGCGGAAGGCATCCTCCTCGCGCGCGATCAGCGTTTTGATGCGATCAGCGCTAAGAGCTACCGCTGCGGTGTTGCCTGCCAAATCAGCTCCTCTTCTTTGGGACTGCATCGTAAGGGTCTATAGGGTGAGCAAGAATAGCGCCGTGCTCAAGCGTCACTCAGTGCTGACACCGGAGGGAACCCGCGTGGCCGGTGTGCAATCCCTCATGGACGACGAGTTCCTGATTGAGGCGCTGAGATGGATGATGAAATCGCGCCTGTACGACAAGCGGGTGATTGCGCTCCAGAGGCAGGGCCAGTTCGGCGTCTACTCTCCCGGAACGGGTCAGGAGGCTTCGATCGTTGGCTCCGCGATGGCGGTGGATCCGGCTCGGGATTGGATGGTTCCCCAGTACCGCGAGCTGATGGCGACCGTCCACCACGGTCTTCCGCTGGAGGTCATCTCGGCCCAATACCTGGGCAAGATCGCGCCAGCACGCATCCCGGACGGAGTCAAAGTCTTGCCCAGCCAAGTTTCCATCGCGGCTCAGCTGCCGCACGCAACGGGCCTTGCGTGGGGGTTGCACCTCCGCGGTGAGGATGCTGTGGTGCTGGCGTACATCGGCGAAGGAGGCTCGTCCGAAGGCGACTTCCACGAAGCCCTCAACCTGGCCGGCGTGACGAAGGCCCCGGTGGTCTTTTTTCTGCAGAACAATCAGTGGGCGATTTCGACTTCGCGTCGGGTCCAGTCAGCGACCCCCAGCTTCGCGCTTCGGGCGGCCGGATACGGCTTCGAGGGCATCGAAGTCGACGGCAACGACGTGATGGCCGTCTACGACGTTGCGGCCACGGCCGTTGAGCGGGCTAGAGCGGGCGGCGGCCCGACCCTCATCGAAGCGGTGACCTACCGCATGGGCTTCCATAACACCACCGACAACCCGTCGCGTTACCAGAGTCAGGACGAGTACGAGGAAGCACGCCTGCGGGACCCGATCGAGCGTGTCCAGAGATACCTGGCGGGGTTGGGCCTGTGGGATCAGAGCCGCGAGGCCAAAATGACAGAGCAGCTCTCCGATGAGATCGACGCAGCCCTCGAGGCGGCTATAGCAGCCCCGGTCCCCGGTCCCGAGGACCTCTTCGACAATGTTTATGAGCACTCGCCGCAGCGCGTCCTTCAGCAGCGCGCCGAGCTGCTTGGTGGGCAGCCAGACTGACATGCCGCAGCGCAACATCGTCGAGGCGATCAACAACGGCCTCGCTGAGGAGATGGAGCGCGACCCTCGTGTCATGGTGCTCGGGTTGGATGTGGGCAAGCTGGGCGGCGTCTTTCGGACGACCAGCGGGCTGATCGAGCGCTTCGGCGGCGCGCGTGTCGTCGACATGCCACTCGCCGAGGCAAGCATCATCGGCGCGTCGCTGGGCCTCGCCCTGGCGGGCATGGTGCCGGTGGCCGAAATCCAGTTTCTCGGCTTCAGCGCTCAGGGATTCCACCAGCTCGGTCCCCAGCTCGCAAAGTACCGCCAGCGCTCACGCGGGCGGTACCACTGCCAGGTCACGATCCGTGCCCCCTTCGGAGGAGGAATCCGGAGCCCCGAGTTCCATTCGGATGCTGTGGAGGCGCATTTTGTCCAGACGCCTGGGATCAAGATCGTCATGCCTTCCAACCCGTATGACGCCAAGGGCTTGCTCCTCGAGGCAATCCGCGACCCCGATCCGGTCCTCTTTTGCGAGCCAGACCGGCTCTACCGGGTTGGACGGTCCGAGGTGCCGGATGGCGAATTCACAGTTCCGTTTGGAAAGGCGGCGTTGGTCCGCGAGGGAGAGCACATCACGCTGGTTGCCTGGAGCGCCGCCGTCGAGCTTTGCCTTCGAGCGGCGGACCGGTTGGCGGAGGAAGCCGTCTCGGCTTCGGTGGTGGATCTGCGCACCCTCGTGCCGCTCGACGTGGAAACGCTTTGCAATGAAGTGGCAAGGACCGGGCGCTGCGTGGTCGTGCACGAGGCGCCCCTCTCCGCCGGCTTCGGGGCCGAAGTAGTCGCGACCCTTATGGAACAGGTCTTCTACGACCTGGATGCGCCCGTCGCCCGGGTGGCGGCGTTCGACGTACCTTATCCGGCCGCCTCCCTCGAGGACTATTACCTACCGTCGCTGGAGCGGGTGCTGACGGCGGCGAGAAAGGCTCTTCAGGGCTGACGACGGCCCGCTGCTTGGTCGGCGTCGGATCACAAGTGGTCCTGAGGCCTCTTCCAGGCCGAAGTGTCGATCTGCTCGGCCGCAGCCGTCTCGACCGTGCGGGGCGCCTCGCGCGCGAACTGCGGCAGCACCTTGGCGGCCACCCACTCCAGCATGTTGAGCTGGTCGTCGCGAGGCTGGTCGAGGATGAACTGGTTGACGCCCGCCTCGATATAGGGGTTGATCACGTCGTAGAAGGCCTGCTTGGAGGCCCATGGATCCGCGTCTGTAGTAGGCACCCAGTAATAGAGGGAGCGATCAAGCGTGTCCGGATCGCGTCCGATCTCGCGGCAATAGGCATCGAGCATCTGATTGCGCTCGCGCATCTCCGTTGGCGTCCCGAACGCATTCCACGTGTCTGCATACGTGGCGACGATCTTGAGCATCCTCGGCCCGAACGCACCTAACACGAGCGGAGGGCGCGGCTTCTGGATACTGGGCGGGCGCGACTGGGCGTTCCGCAGTTGGTAGTACGAGCCGGCGAAGGAGCTGGTGTCCTCCCGCATGAGTTGGTCGATCACCTGGACCGCCTCGCGGAAACGCGCGACCAGCTCCCTGGTCTCCGGAAAGGGGATTCCGAACATCTCGTGCTCCGGCTCGTACCATCCGGCTCCGAGCCCAACCTCCAGTCGGCCGTTGGAGATGTGGTCGACGGTGACTGCCATCTTGGCGAGGACAGATGGGTGGCGGAAGGTGTTGGACGTGACCAGGACCCCGATCCGGATCTTCTCGGTCCGCGCCGCCAGGCCACCAAGCAACGACCACGCCTCGAAGTACGGTCCGTGCGGGCGGCTGGGCTGAACAAGGTGATCGCAAAGCCAGGCGCTCTCGAAGCCAAGCCGCTCAAACAGCTGCCAGCGCTCGACGTTCTTCTCCCAGGTCATGTTCTGGTCGGTGCAGATGCCGAATCGGAATCGACGAGCCATTGGTCCACTCTCCATGCGTGCGGTCGACGTAACCGAATCCTAGAACGCGGAGCTCTGACGTCCGCAATGTTCTTTGACTCCGTCACGATCGCCGGCAGCTTGAGCCCACTCCGGCCGCTGGCGGTTGAACTGCATGCGCCCGTCGTTTGCGTGCCATGATCTCGGCGGAAACTGATGACGGTCAAAGAGGGATGGCGGGGGCGGTTCTTCGAGGACTTTGAGGTCGGGGACGTGTACGAGCACGCGCTCGGCAGGACGATCACGACCACGGACAACATCTGGTTCACGCTGCTCACCCAGAACACCGCGCCGATTCATTTCGATCACCAATACGCTGCGCAGACCGAGTTCGGTAAACCACTGGTCAACAGCTGCCTCACGCTCTCGTTGGTGACTGGGCAGAGCGTCAGCGATGTGTCCCAGAACGTGATGGCCAACCTCGGCTGGGACGAGGTGCGATTGCCCAATCCGGTGTTCGAGGGAGACACCGTTCGCTCGCGCTCTGAGGTGCTCGAGACTCGCGAGTCGCGCTCGCGTCCCAACGTCGGGATCGTGACCGTGCGCACAACCGGCTTCAACCAGGAGGGAACCGAAGTGATCTCCTTCCGGCGCACCGCCCTTATCTACCGGCGCGGCCACGGACCCGGTGTGAAAGGGCCAAGGCCTTAGGCGATGGACTTCGACCTCTCGGAGCAGCAGGTCGCCTTCCGCGATCTCATGCGCGATTTCGCGCGCAAGAGCATCGCCCCGGTGGCGCGCGAGTGGGAGCTCGCAGGGCGCTATCCGGACGAGATCGTCGACGAGATGAAGGCGATGGGCTTGTTCGGGATGCTGGTGCCCGAGGAGTACGGCGGCATCGCCATCGACGCGGTTTCGTACTCCGTCGTTTTCGAAGAGATCTCCAAGGCCTGGATGGGCGTCGCCGGCATACTCGGCTCGCACTCACTCGCCACGCTGATGCTGGCGAGGTTCGGCACCACGGAGCAGCGTTCGCGATGGCTGCCTGATCTGGCCACGGGCAAGAGGCGTTCGGGAATCGCACTTACCGAGCCACAAGCGGGCAGCGACCTGCAGGGAATCACGACGGTGGCGAAGCGCGACGGCGATCACTACGTCGTCAACGGCACCAAGACTTGGATCACCAACGCGCGGCACGCCGACCCCCTGCCGGTGCTGGTCAAGACCGATCCGAACGCGCAGCCTCGCCATCGGGGCATGACCGTGCTGATGATCGAGCAGGGCACACCCGGCTTCACGGTCGGAAAGGATCTGGGCAAGCTGGGCTACAAGGGTCCGGAGTCCTCAGAAGTGTTCTTGAGCGACTGCCGCGTGCCGGTGGAGAACCTGCTGGGCGGTGAAGAAGGCCACGGTCTTCAGCAGTCGCTGTCCGCCCTCGAGTTCGGGCGCGTCAACATCGCCGGCCGGGCGGTTGGCGTTGCGCAGGCGAGCCTTGACCGGTCGCTTGCATACGCGCGCGACCGCCACGCGTTCGGCAGGCCGATCGCCGAGTTCCAGGCGATACAGCTCAAGCTGGCCGACATGGCGACGGAGGTGCAGGCGGCGCGGCTGCTCACCTGGTGGGCCGCCTCGACTCTCGACTCCGGGAAGCGCGCGGACCTCGAAACCGGCATGGCGAAGCTCTACGCGTCCGAGGTCTGCATCAAGGCTTCGCTGGAGGCGATGCGCATCCACGGCGGCT
>DAIPXW010000134.1:0-6180 GCA_036783075.1 Candidatus Dormiibacterota bacterium
ACGATGCGGCCCTGGTTGGCCGTGTTCACGCCGTCGACCAGGGCGGTCGAGCCGTCCAGCGTCGCGCCGCCGCCGAGCAGCCAAATGTTGCTGTCGCTGCGGACCGTTGAGTCGATCACCGTCAGCCGGACGTTCCCGTTGACGGACTCGGCGCGCAGCACGTTCAGCCATCCGGTGTCGGCCACCTGGGTGACGTAGACGCCTCCGCCGGGGGTGCAGCTCAGGATGCACGCGACCGTGGCCGGTCCGTTGGCGAACGCGTACAGGCGGTCGGCGAGCGAGTTCTGGCCGCCCGACGAGTAGTGGGTCACGACATGGATGTCGCCCGAGCGGTTGCTGTCGGGCGTGAAGCTGCCGACGCCACCTCCGTAGGAGATCAGGTCGATGCTGTTGCCGAGGACGTCGGCGATGGCCACGTTCAGGTCGTCATCGAGCAGCGAGCCGGCGAGCGCGATCAGCGCAACGTCGCCCTGGGTGGAGATGACCCGGTTGATGTTCAGGTCCCCGATCGTCTCCTCGACGAACACGCCGTTCTGGGCGGTGGCCGTGAGCGCGCCGTGCGCCGAGTACGAGGAGTCGATCTCCAGGTAGTTGTTGACCAAAGTCGACGGGTCGGGGTTGGCGCATCCGTAGTTGAAGACGGCCGGGCTCGGCGTCAGGCAGCCGATGCCGCCGGTGTTCGCGGTGAGCGTGATGTTGTTGCCGATGACGCGCGCGGAGCCGTCGTCGACCTTCGACAGGGCGATTTCGCCGATGGTGTCGGTGACGTCGAAGATCGAGGCGCCACCGGCCTGGGCCGTCAGCGTCACGTCGCTGAGCCGGGAGATGATCGTGCCCACGCGCAGGTCGCCGCTGACCTCTGTGTCGTTGACGAACCCGTTGGTGCCGAAGCTGATCTGGCCGACGTGGTTGAGGGTTGACAGCGTGAGCGACCCGTTCTCGGCGTCGACCAGAGTCGCGTCCACGGTCGTGTTGGCGGTGAACGTGACCGTGGTCGCGTTCGAGGGGTGCTGCACGTTGATGTTGTTGCCCGCGCTCAGGTCGTTGAACACGTAGTTGCTGTCCAGCGGCGTGCGGTTCGTGCCGAAGGCGATGAGGGCGGCCAGCACGTCAGCCGGAGGCGCTCCTCCGTTGGTGTCGGGCCGGAAGAAGTTGACGTACGAGTCCGGTTCGGGCGCCTCGGCGGCCGCCGGCGGGCTGAACAGGTTGACGTCGACGGCGAGCACCGTCCCACTTGGCTGGTCGTTGCCCCACACGCTGTCGTTGATCACGAGGTCGATGTTCCGGCCCGCGTGGACTGGTCCGAGGTTGGGCGCCAGCGGGTGCACGCTCGGGTCGTCGCGAAGGATCGAGGTGATGTCGAGGACCAGGTCGAAGCCGGCCTCGGCGTTGAGCACGATCGGCCGCACGGGGTCGACTACTACCGGGATGTAGAAGCTCTGCACGAGCTCGACCGGGAGCGGCACCCGGGCGCTGCCGGACAGGAACCCGACCGAGCCGTGGTCCGCGTCGAGCTGCAGGATGTTGGCCCGCACCAGCGGGGCATCGCCCTCGCCGGCGTTGGTGCCCGCGAGGATGTCACCGCGCTGGTTGCGCAGCAGTGTGGTCCCGATCGGGTTGTCGATCAGGCCGTCGACCGTGTAGCTCGAGTTGGCGACGGCCCCCGGCTGCAGGTTCAGGACCTGGATCAGCGTGGTCGGGAAGACGTGCTTGATGGCGAAGACAAACGTCGGGCTGGCCGGCGGTGGGCCGGGAATCGTGTCGAAGTAGATGTTGATGGCGGGACCGGCCGTCGTGGTGAGCGCCTCGATCAGGTGAGTCTCCAGCGGTCGATTCGAGTTATTGGTGATCGTCACGTTCGGGAAGGCGTGCTCGATCACGAAGGTGCCCAGGCTGCCCTGGATCAAGCTGCTGGGCCCACCGGCGACGTCGTTGGCGCTGAAGGTCGCCGCGGGGGCGTCGTTGCCTGTGATGTCCTGGACCTCGATCGTGCGGCCGGGTCCGAAGGTGTTGCCCAGGTTCAGCACGTTGCCCAGGTCGTCCTTGACCGTGACCCCGATCATCGTGGTGATCGTCCCGTTCTGGTCGACGACCAGCACAGGGCTGCGCGGGCCTATGAAGGCCTTGGCGTCCCAGCTCACGTCCCGCTGGCCGTTGTTGTGCACGCTGCCGCCCTCGCCTCCGCCGTCGAACACCGCGCCGTCCGGGCCGCAGCAGATGTTGGTCGCGGTGAAGAACTTGTTGGCTTCGACGTCAAGGGTCGCCGTGTGGATGATCGCCAGGTACTGGCCGGTCACGTTCGAGCGGCCCTGGAAGTTGATGTCGTGCGTCGTGTTGGTGCTGCCGAAGAGACAGCTGCAGCTGGCCGTGGACCTGGCGTTCAGGTTGATGTCCTTCTCCTCGGCCTTGATCGTCACGGACGCGTCGCCGTTCGTCTGGCTGCCGGTCTCGAGCAGCACCTGGGTCAGCTCTGGGCCGCCGCTCCCGCCACCGACGTCGATGTTGGCCTGTGAGCTGACGCCGGCACCGCCCGCGTCTGCGTGCGCGTCCGCGTTGGCGGTCGCGTGCATGCTGTCGACCACGGCGTTGATCGAGACCGTCGTGCCCTGGAGGACGGCGCCGCCCTGCAGGTCGACCTGGGTCAGGCCCTTGTTGTCCTGGCCGATCTTGACGCCGTCGTTGCCGCTGTTGCTCGACTCGGAGTCGGCGCCCAGGCCTCCCGCGTTGCTGTTGCTCTGCGTGCTGCCGTCGATCGCGGTGTGCGCGTCGACCTTCAGGTCGCCGCCCGCGGAAACGCTGCCGTTGATGACGGTCTTGGTCGAGAAGAACAGCTTCGAGGTCGTATCCGTGGAGACGCCCGAGCCCAGGCCGACACTGTGGGAGTCCGCCGTGGCCCGCGCGTTGATCGAGTTGACCGGCGAGATCGTGGTGTTGCCCATGGCCGAGACGCTGGCTCCGCTGTAGACGGTGACCGTGACGTTGCCGGTCGCCGTCGCGTTGGAAGTCGCCGAGCCGACCGCCACCAGACCGCCACCGCCCTGACCCGACGTCGCGAGGTCGAGGACGTGGGCGTCGGTGGTGATCGAGATGTCCTGGCCTGCGCTCAGGTGTCCGCGGATGTCGACCTTGGTGGTGGCGGTCGCGTTGGCGTTCGCCGTGGCGCCCTTGACGTCGATCAGCCCGCCGCCGGACCCGGACGAGGAGGCGGTCGCGACCCCGTCGCCGCTCGGCGCGCCCAGCAGGCTCTGGTCGCCACCGATGCCGTTCAGCTTCTGTATGCCGCCGGTGGTGCCGCTGATGTTCTCGATGAGCTGCTGTGGCCCGGTGCCCGCGCTGATCAGCCGGACGCCGTCGACGCTGAAGACGTGCGAGCCGCTGCGACCGGTCGCGTCGATCGACTGCGGCGTCGGCGTGGTGGCGACGGCATCGGCATACGTCAGGTCGAGCTGGAAGCTCGAGCTGGTGACGTTGGTGGCGTAGTAGGCCTGGCCGTCGTTCAGTCCGGTGATGGGCCGCTCCGAGTAGAAGGTCAGGGAGTGGATCGTGGCCTTGCCGGCGAGGCTAGTGTCGCCGCTGATGTTCAGCGCGGTCACGCATGTGTCGGTGCCGTCGTAGCTGTCGGCGGCGCAGTCGGCCCCGTCCCCATCGGCATCGTCGTCGCACCCGACGGCGTGGCAGTAGCTGTCGGCCAAGTAGATCTGGCTCGCGTTCTTCACGATCACGAAGTAGGTTCCACCGCTCGACAGGCCGTTGATGTCGACGGGCGTGCCGCCGCCGGGCAGGAAGTCGCTGTACGAGATCTGGTCGCCGGTGCTGAACGGGTTGCTGCCTAGCGGCGTCTTGCCGTCCGCCTGCGTCAGGTTGATGACGTTGGGATCGCTGCTCAGGCTGCCATTGCCGGCGATGTCCGATCCGACGGAATCAGCGCTGAAGAAAGCCTCGGGGGTCGGGGCGTGGTAGGTCACGGGGTCGCCGTTGACGAAGTTGTTGCTCTTGTTGATCGTGTTCGACGACACATCGCCGGAGCTGGTCACGGTGACCACCGTCCGCGAGATGCTCGGGTCCTGCAGCGTGATGTGGCTGGCGTCGACGACGTGGACGCGGTACAGCTTGTCCGGCGTCAGGCCGTTGATCGCCGTGCTGCCGCCCGGCACGTGGTAGAAGACCATGTCGCCTTCGTGCAGGTGGTGCGGCCGCCCGACGAAGATCGGCGAAGGGGTGGCCGCGACGAAGGTGCCGAAGTAGATCTCGTTGGTGACGGGGTCGAAGGTGCCGCCGCCGATCGTCTCGCCCAGCTGCAGCGAGTTGGCGTCGACGACGATCACGGCGTACTGCGCCCCGTTGATCAGGCCCGGCAGGGTGCTGGAACCCTGGTTGTCGTACGTGACAAGGTCGCCGGTGGTGGCGCGGTGGGCCAGCGAGAACGTGATCTGGTTGGTGACCGTGTTCGCGTTGTGAACGTCGGTGCCCGCGTTGAACGTTCCGTCCGAGTACTGCGGGATGACGTTGTTCTGCTCGGCGCTCACGATGATGGAGCCGCCGGCCAGCACCTGCGCGCCCGCGCCGATGGCGATGTCGACCTCGGGATTGTTGGTCGCATTGGAGTGGAAGTTGCTGATGTGAACCGCGGCACCTCCAGCACCGTGCGACGAGGAGTCGGCATCCGAGAACTCGTGCGAGGTCAGGTGGATGGAGCCGGCCACGACGATCTGGGATCCGTTGCCGCCCAGCTCAGCGTCGGTCACAGACTGGGTCTTGGCCACGGACGTCGAGTTGCTGACGGTGAGGATGCCGCCTTCCGAGCTGCTGATCGTGCTGACGGTGGCGTCGTTGCCCGAGGCCGTGATCGTCAGCGACTGAGCCCCCGCATCGCCGGTGGTGAGGCCGTGCACGTTGCCCAGGAACTTGGCGATCGTCCTCGCGCTGTCGGTCGCGGTCGGGTTGCTGTCGCTGACCGTCACCGCGCCGCCCGTGGCGGTACCGCCGGTCGCCGTCACGACGTTGGTACCGGTGGCTCCCACCGTCACCGTCGCGCTCGGCGAATCGATCAGGGCGCCTGGCCCGACGATCGCCTGGGTGACAGCGTTGCTGGTGATCAGCGCGTCAGGACTCGCGCCCGAGCCCCCGAACAGCCCGAACGAGACGACGTCGGCGTGCGATTCCACCGCGGTGGGCCCGTTCGCCGTCACCGCGATCGAGGTGGCACCGAACACCGAGCCGTCCAGCTCCGCGGTCGCTCCTGCGGCGACGATCGCGTTCGGAAGGCTGCCCGCGACGCTCGCAAGCAGGCCGCCGCTGCCGGCGCTCGACTCCGCGCTGGCGTGGTCGGTGGCCGTCGCAGTCACCGCCACCGCGCCGGTGGTCGTGATCGAGCCGCCACCCTGCTTGGACGTGACAACGGCCGGTGTGCCGACCTGCGCGAGCGAGCCGGCGACGGCGCCGTCGAAGCCGATCGAAAGCGCCGTCACGTCGGTCGTCGCCTCGGTGTCATTGCCGCCGGTCGCAGTGACGCTCACGGAGCCGGAGTGCGTGACGCTGCCGTCCTCTTCGGCGGTGACGGGGCCGTCGAGCTCCGCCTTGGCGCCGAGGGCGGTGGAGTGGAAGAGGATGGACCCCCCGATCGCCTTGGCCATCGACGTCGCGGTGTTGTTCTGCGGCGTGACCGAGGAGCCGGTCCAGGTGCCGGTCTCCGCGTCCACGTTCACGGCCCCGGCGCCTACGTCGATGCTGCCTGACCCGCCCACCTTGGCCTGGATGCCGGCGGTGCTCGTCACCTCGGCGTCTGAGATGGCGCCGGTGCCGCCGCCGAGGAGCGAGACGTCGGTGACGTCCACCTCGGCCGTCGCCCGGTTCCAACCCAGCGCCTGAACCGACAGTCCGCCCGCCGCGAGCGAGCTGTCGAACTCGGCGAACGTGCCCGCGGCGACGGTGGCCGTGGGCGCCTGCAGCGACACGCCGACCCCGGACAGGCTGGTCGACTTGATGTCGGCGTTCGCCTGGTTCGAGGAGATCGACTGCAGGGACACGGCGCCGGTTACCGTCTGGCTACCGCCTAGCGCCTGGGCCCTGGTGGAAGCGTCGCTCGTCACCTCTGCGTCGGCGGTGGTTCCGCTGCCACTGAAGATGCCGAGCGAGAACGCGTGCGGGTGCGACTCCGCGTCGTTGCTCGAGCTCGCCGTC
>DAIPXW010000135.1:0-6158 GCA_036783075.1 Candidatus Dormiibacterota bacterium
CGGGCATGTCCGCATCGGCGCGCTGGCCCGCCACGTCGACGTCGAGCGGAGCCGCGACCTGCAGAAGCTCCTTCCGATGATGGTCGAGGCGGCTCACTGGGTCTCGGATCCGCTGGTGCGGAACCGCGGCACCGTCGCGGGCTCCGTATGTCACGCCGACCCGTCGGGCGACTGGGGCTCGGTGATGCTGGCCCTGGAGGCGGAGATCGTGGCCCGGTCGGAATCCGGGGAGCGCGTCATACGCGCGGCCGACTTCTTCCACGGCCCGTTCACCACGGCCTTGCGCCCGGACGAGGTGGTGACCGAGATCCGGATCCCGTTGCCTGCGGGTCCGTCGGCCGGCGCCTATCAGAAGCTGGAGCGCAAAGTCGGAGACTTCGCCACGGTCGGTGTCGCGGTCCAGGTCGAGCTCGAAGGCAACAAGGTGAAGAAGGCGGGCATCGGGCTCACCTCCGTGGGCCCTTCGAACCTCAAGGCGACCGAGGCCGAGCGCGCGCTCGCCGGTCACGAGCTGACGGACGACGCGATCGCGGAGGCGGCCCGCCTCGCCGCCGCCGCGGCGGAGCCCAAAGACGACATCCGCGGCAGTGCCGCATATAAGAAGGACGTGGTTCGGGTCTTCGTGCAGCGCGGCCTCAGGGCAGCCCGTGCTCGAGCCCAGGAGGGAAAGGCATGAAGGTGACGATGCGCGTCAACGGCACGGAGCGGACCGGCGACGTCGAGCCGCGGGTCCTGCTCGTGGACTTCCTGCGCAGCAACCTGCTTCTCACGGGGACCCACATCGGATGTGACACGACGAGCTGCGGCGCCTGCACCGTCCTTCTGGACGGCGCGCCGATCAAGTCGTGCACGATGCTTGCCGTCCAGGCCGAGGGACGGGCGATCAAGACGGTCGAGGGGATCGCGACTGCCAACGTGCTCGCGCCCATCCAGGTCGGCTTCCACGAGGAGCACGGGCTCCAGTGCGGTTTCTGCACCCCGGGGATGATGCTGGTCGGAGCCGAGTTGCTCGAGCGCAACCCCAATCCCACGGACGACGAGATCCGCTGGGCCATCAGCGGCAACAGCTGCCGCTGCACCGGCTACATGAACATCGTCAAGGCGATCCAACACGCCGCGAAACTGACGTCGGAAGCAGCAAAAGCGCCGGTCGCTGCGTCTTCGGCCGCAGGAGGTGGTGAATGAGCAGCACAATGCACATGCACGGCGGCCTGGGAGAGTCGATCAAGCGCAAAGAGGACGGCCGGTTCCTGCGCGGCAAGGGCAATTACATCGATGACATGACCCTGCCCGGCATGCTGCACATGGCGATACTCCGCAGCCCGCACGCGCACGCGCGCATCAGGTCGATCGACACCGCAGCTGCGGGCGCCAAGCCCGGGGTCGTCGCCGTCGTCACGGGCGAGCTGATGGCCCAGCACAAGCTGGCGTGGATGCCGACCATGAGCGGCGACACGCAGGCCGTGCTGGCCACCGACAAGGTCCGCTTCCAGGGGCAGGAGGTCGCGGCTGTCATCGCCGAGACGAAGGCCCAGGCCGAGGACGCGCGCGACGCCATCCAGGTCGAGTACGACATCCTGGCGCCGGTCATCAGCCCCGACGGCGCGAAAGCCGAGGGCGCCCCCATCATCCGCGACGACAAGGAAGGCCAGAAGGACAACCACATCTACCACTGGGAGTCGGGCGACAAGGCAACCACGCAGGCAGCCTTCGCCAAGGCTGCGAAAGTTGTCCGGCTGCACACGTTCTACCCGCGCTGCCACCCCGCTCCGATGGAGACCTGTGGCTGCATCGCCGACGTGAACCCCGCGACCGGCAAGGCCACGATCTACATGACAAGCCAGGCCCCGCACGCCATCCGCACGGTGTTCGCCCTGGTCACCGGCCTGCCCGAGCAGAACATCCGCGTGGTGTCGCCGGATCTCGGCGGTGGATTTGGCAACAAGGTGCCGGTCTATCCCGGCTATGTGGTCGCGACCGCGGCCAGCCTGCTCATCGGGCGGCCCGTGAAATGGATCGAGGACCGCAGCGAGAACCTCATCTCGACCGGTTTCGCCCGCGACTACCACATGACGGGCGACCTGGCCGTCGACAAGGACGGCAAGATGCTCGCCTTGCGCGTGCACCTCGACAGCGACAACGGGGCCTTCTTTTCCGATGCCCAGCCCAGCAAGTTCAAGGCCGGGCTGTTCCACATCGTCACGGGCTCGTATGACATCCCGACCGCCCACATCACGGCGGACGGCTACTACACGAACAAGGCGCCCGGCGGGGTGGCTTACCGCTGCTCGTTCCGGGTGACCGAGGCGAGCTACCTGATCGAGCGGTTGGTGAGCAACGCCGCGATGGAGCTCGGGATGGACCAGGCTGAGTTCCGGATGAAGAACTTCATCCAGCCCGAGCAGTTCCCCTACCACTCGGCGACGGGTTGGGTCTACGACAGCGGTGACTACCCGAAGGCGATGAACGTGGCCCTGAAGCAGCTGGGCTACGACGAGATGGTGAAGGACGTGGCGGCGCGGCGGAAGAAGGGTGAGGTGACGGGCATCGGAATCGCCAGCTTCACCGAGGTCGTAGGCGCCGGGCACGGCGCGGACTTCGACATCCTGGGCCTGCGCATGTTCGACAGCGCCGAGCTCCGGGTGCACCCGACAGGAAAGGCACTGCTACGCATGGGGACCAAGTCACAGGGCCAGGGACACGAAACGACCTTCGCCCAGATCGTGGCCGAAGAGCTGGGGATCCCGGCCAACGACATCGCGGTCGAGGAGGGTGACACCGACACCGCGCCTTACGGGCTCGGCACTTACGCATCGCGCAGCACACCGGTCGCCGGCGCCGCCACGGCCATGGTGTCCCGCAAGCTGAGGGAGAAGGGCCGCAAGATTGCCGCCCACCTTCTCGAAGCGGCCGAGGAGGACATCGAGTGGGAGCGCGGGAAGTACTACGTGAAGGGCTCTCCCGACCGCTCCAAGACCATCCAGGACATCGCTTTCGCGGCCTACACGAACATCCCCGAGGGGATGGAGGCCGGGCTCGAAGGCGTCCACTACTACGACCCGCCGAACATGACCTTCCCGTTCGGCACGTACGCGGTGGTGGTGGACGTCGACAAGGGAACGGGCCAGGTCAAGGTGCGCCGCATGGTCGCCGTCGACGACTGCGGTGTTCGCATCAACCCGATGATCGTGGAGGGGCAGATCCACGGCGGACTGGCCGAGGGCTACGGCATCGCCTTCATGCAGCTGATCACCTTCGACGCCGAAGGGAACTGCATCGGCTCCAACTTCATGGACTACCTCCTGCCGACCGCCTGGGAGACACCCAAGTTCGAGCTTGGTGAGACCGTAACCCCCTCACCGCACCACCCGATCGGTGCAAAAGGGGTGGGGGAATCGCCCACGGTCGGGTCGCCGGCCGCCTACGTCAACGCCGTGATCGACGCTCTGTCGCCATACGGCATCACGAACATCGACATGCCGGTCACGTCGGACAAGGTCTGGGCGGCCCTACGATCTAAAGGGGTGACCGAATAAGCGACGAGCTGATCGACCTACTGCGGGAGCACGCGGCGACGGGAACGCCGTGTGCTCTCGCGACCGTCGTGCGATGCGAGCCGCCAACCTCGGCGCGCCCCGGCGACAAGGCCGTGATCACCGCGGACGGCCGCCTTCGCGGGTGGATCGGCGGCAGCTGCTCTGAGCCGATCGTGCGGCGGGAGGCGCTGCGCGCCATCGCGGAGGGCACGCCGCAGCTCGTCCGCATCGTTCCCGCGCCCGAGGTCAAGCAGTCGAGGAAGCGCGGTGAGCTGATGGTGGCGACCACGTGCCCCAGCGGTGGCGCGCTCGACATCTTCATCGAGCCGCGGCTGCCGCTTCCGCTGCTGCTGGTCTTCGGCGACAGCCCGGCCGCGCGCACGCTCGTCGAGATGGGCTCGCTGACCGGCTTCAGGACCTGCCTGGTCCACCCGGGAGCACGGCAGGAGGATTACCTCGGGGCAGACCTCGTGCTCGGCGGGTTCGACCTCGCGCCTGCGAACCCGGGAGCCGACACGTGGGCGGTGGTGGCCACCATGGGTCACTACGACGAGGACGCACTCGAGGCCGCCCTGGCCCACCCAGGGGTCGACGTCGGGCTGATCGCCAGCGCTCGGCGCTCGGCCGCCGTGCGCGACGCCCTGAGAAGCCGCGGCATGGACGAGGCGGCCCTCACGCGGGTCCGCGCCCCCGCGGGCAGGGTGCGTGGAGCGAGCCAGGAGGAGATCGCGCTTTTGGCCCTGGCCGAGGTGGTCACGGCTCGGCGCAAGCGCGGCCACGTCGTGGCGCCGGCTGAGATCCCGGCCGTCGTCTTCGCGACCGACCCGGTCTGCGGGATGACGGTCGACCCCCTGACCTCCCAGCACAAGGCATCGCACGGCGGCGTCGACTACTGGTTCTGCTGCGCAGGCTGCGGGGCCGAGTTCGAAAAGTCCCCGGAGCGCTACCTAAGACCGATCGAAGCCTGACGGCCGGGCCTCCCGCCGCTGCTAGGGAACGACCGGAACAAGCAGATAGGAGTCGTACTTCCCACCGGTTTGGATCACGTGCTTGCCGGCGTTGCGGGTCACCGAGTGGCCCATCGAGACCACCCCGGGCGGGTACTGCTGGACGTCGCCGCCCTTGATCACGAGCCGGAGCTGCTCGCCTTCGTAAAAGCGCGTGCCGGACGGCCAGATCTCGATGTCGACGGGCACGATCTCGCCCGGCGCGAGCCGCATCTCCTTGCGGTGCGTGTGCCAGGGCCGGCCCGGGGTCGACCGGCTCTCGTCCAGCTCGCGGTGCGACACCCGGAGCCATCCCAGGGCGACCGGCCCGTCCTCGAGCGCGTTCAGGAACGAGAACGGCACGATCGCGCCTCCGGCGTCGAGCTTCTGCAAGCCGACGAACAGGTCCATGTCGTCCGAGTCCTCGGCCGCCACCCACAGCCGTAGCGTCATCGACCCGATGAGCTCCGTGGTCATCGGGAAGCGGTAGACGAACGTGGCCTGCCCGTCGGTCGCCGGGTAGCTCACCGCCGACTGCTCGCCCGGCGGGAACGGCCCCATCGTGCCGGTCTCGGCATCCAGGTGGAGCTCCTCGTAAACGGTCCTGGCAAGGGGCCATTCCGCCTCGTCACGGAACTCGCCCTGGTAGAAGCGCTCGCGGACTTCGAGGCGGACCCTCGGCCACCGGTCGAGCTCGTTGTCGATCCCCTTCAAGAACCGGTCGAAGAACTGTCGCAGGCGCTCGACGTTCTCCGGCTGGTAGTAGAACTGCCATTTCTTGCGCCCGTGCACGAGGAGCCACTTGTCCCTGGAGCGGATCTGCTTGAACCCCTCGAGCGTCCCACGCGTGTGGAGACCCTGGTCCGACCAGCTCGCGACCACGAAGGCCGGGACCTCGACTCTCGACAGGTCCGGCGTCTTGCTCTCCCAGTACGCATCCCAGAGCGGGTGCTCCGCGTACATGGCGACGGTGTCCTCGACTCGCTGGTGCGAGTAGGGCACGCGCCTGGAGCGCCACATGGGCCCGAAGCGGTTCTCGGGGATGCCGCCGTGGTAGGCCATCTCCCGGTAGCGGTCGCTGACCCCTTCCCAGGGGTTGATGGCCGCCAGGTGAGGTGGGCGCTCGGCCGCAGCGCGCCACTGCACGATCGCGAGGTAGGACACGCCGGACATCCCGACCTTGCCGTTGCTCCAGGACTGGGTTCCCGCCCACTCGATGAGGTCGTAGACGTCTTTGGCCTCCTGGGCGCTGTAGAAAGTCGCGTCGCCCTGCGAGTTCCACATGCCCCGAGGGTCCACGTTGACCACGACGTAACCGTGACGCGTCCAGTACAGCGGGTCGGGCGCCTCGAACCCGGCGTACTTCGACACCCAGCCCGGATCGACTCCGTGGTTCGGAAAGATCTCGTACTTCACGGGCGCGTGCTTGCCGTAAGGGCCCCAGGCGACGATGACGGGAGCGGGCCCGGCCTCCGCGGGACGGAACACGTCGGCGTAGATCTCGATCCCGTCGCGCATGCGCACGGGCGCGTCGTACTCGATTGTCATCCCGTCCGCTAGCACCGTCCGGTGGTGCAGCGGCGGGCAGCCGCCCTCGGCGGGGGGGAGCCTGGGCAGGAACTTTGTCTCGAACGCC
>DAIPXW010000136.1:0-6148 GCA_036783075.1 Candidatus Dormiibacterota bacterium
GACCGCGTCGATGGGCACCAGCCCGTGGGCGCCGAACGCCTCCTCGAGCTTGCGGACGCTGAGCTCGAGGCCTTTCACCCAGGCGTCGTCTAACCCCTCGGGCTTGTGGTCGAGCGCCTTGTGCAGGTCGTCCAGCCCTGGGAGCAGGCGGCCGATCAGCTCGCCGGACGCGTGCTGGATGGTCTCGAGCTGCTCCTGGCGCGAGCGGCGCTTGTAGTTGTCGAAGTCGGCGGCCAGCCGCAGGTGGCGGTCCTTGGCCTCGGCGAGCGCGGACTCGAGCTCGGCGATCTTGCTCTCCATCGAAGAGACCGCGCTGGATTCAGCGGCCTCGTACGTCTTCTTGCTCCGCTCGGGCTCGCGCGGCTCGCGCGCAACGTGCGGCTCGCGCGGGACGTGCGGCTCGTGCGGATGCTTGCGCGTGGTCATCAGTCCCTAGATACCTCGCGCCGGGGCCCTGTCAAACTCCCAGCTCCGCCATCCGGTCGCTGGCGCCCCGCGCCACCGCCCTGAGCCGCGCGACGGTCTGGCTGTATGCCATGCGCGTCGGCCCGATCACACCGAGCACGCCTTTCAGCCTGTTGGAAGGCCCGTACGTGGTGAGCACGACCGCGCATCCCTGCAGCTGGCTCGAAGCGTTTTCGGAGCCGATCACGATCTGAAGGTCGGATTCTCCGATCAGCTGCCTCAGCAGCACGGTCAGGTAGCGCGTCTCCTCGAGCACCTCCAGCACCTGCGTCAGCCGGGACGATTCCGCGAACTCAGGCTGTCGGAGCAGGTTGCGCACACCGTCGTGCACGACCAGGCTCTCCGACCCTTTCTCGTAGAGGTCGAGCGTCGCCACGACGCGGCCCAGCAGCTCCTTCTCAAGGCTGAGGTCGGTGCCCTCGTAGGACCGGCGAACCTCTTCGCTGGCGCGCCCCGCGAGCGTCGTGTTGAGCTTCGCCGCAAGCTTGGTCAGCTCCGCCTGCGTCGCCTCCTGCGCCACGGTGACGACCTGCTGGCGCAACAGGTTGCCCTCGAGCAGGAGGATGAGGAGGACCTCCATCGGCTCGAGCGATACGAGGTCGACGTGCTTGATCCGCCCCTGCGATCCCTGGGGGGCGCTGGCGACCGAGGCGTTCTGTGTCACCGAGGCGAGCGTCATCGCCACCTTCTCCACCATTCCCTGCACGTCGGCGGGCGCCTGGCGGAGCTCGGAGTCGATGAACGATCCGACCTGCTCGGGAATCGTCTCGAGGTCCATGAGGAAATCCACGAAGTACCGGTAGCCGGAATCCGTCGGCACGCGCCCGGAGGACGTATGCGGCTGGGCCAGGTAGCCGAGGTCGGCAAGCTCGGCAAGCTCGCTTCGGATCGTCGCCGACGAGAGGTTGACGAAATAGCGGCTCTGGAGGGCCTGGGAGCCCACCGGCACAGCGCTGGCCGTGAACTCGTTCACGACCGCCCGCAAGATCGCCTGTTTCCTGTTTTCCATCATCTTTCAGCACTCTCGAGACGAGAGTGCCAGTTACAGTACCGCGAGCGCGATCTGGTTGTGCAGGTCCATGCCGCGACGGGTCGGGACGACACGCCCGCCTGAGCGTTCGACCAGGCCGTCCGCGATCAGCCGGACGAGCTCGCCGTCGAAGCCCGCCGGCGCGACCATGCCCTCCGCCGTGCGCAGTCCGAGCATCAAGGACTCGGCGGCCGCATTCCGCGCCGGCAGGTCCTCCCCGCCGGCGACCGGCTCGGGGCACGCCGCCATGTACTCGCGGGGGCGGGCCACGTTCCACCAGCGCCGCGCGGCCGAGCCGTCGGTCCCGTACGAATGCGCGCCCGCGCCGGCGCCGTACACGGGGCGGCAGCGCCAGTAGGCGCGGTTGTGGCGCGACTCGAGCCCGGGACGCGACCAGTTGGAGACTTCGTAGCGCGAGTACCCGGCACGCTCAAGCTCGGAGCACGCGGCGTCGAGCTGGTCCCACTGAAGATCGGGATCGACCTCCGGCACACGGCCCGCGGCGCGCCTGCGCCACAAAAGGGTTCCCTCTTCGAAGGTCAGGCAGTACGTGGAGACATGATCCGGGCCGAGAGCGAGTCCAAGGCGCAGCGTCTCCAGCCAGGACTCGCGGCTCTGGAACGGGACGGCGTAGATGAGGTCGATGCTCAGATTCATCACACCCATCGACCTCGCGAGCTCGAAGGCTTTGGTCGCTTGCGCCGCATCCGTCCGCCTCTCCAGGACGGCGAGCGCGCGGCCGTCGAAGCCCTGCACGCCGAGGCTCAGGCGGTTCACCCCACCTTCGAGCCACCCCTGGATCTTCGTTTCGTCGGTGCTCGCGGGGTTCGCCTCCAGGGTGATCTCGGCGTCGGGCGCCACCTCGAAGTTCGCATGAATGAACCGCAGAAGGCGTGTCGCCAGCTCCGCGGGCAAGAGGCTTGGTGTGCCCCCTCCGAGGTACACGGTCTCCAGGCGCCCGAATCGGTGTCGCTTCTGGGCCGCGATGAGCTCTAGCTCGAGCGCGGCGACGTAGTCCGACATCAGGCGGTCCATGCCCGCGTACGCGTTGAAGTCGCAGTACCCGCACTTGTGCCGGCAGAAGGGAATGTGGACGTAGAGGTGCCGGAACTCCTGCTGCGTCACAAGCCTCTTATCGCGTAGCGCTGGCCGCGCGCGGCCTCCAGCTCTCGGCGCAAGAGGTCGGCCGCCTGGCGCTCGTTCGACACGAGCTCCTTGATCCGCTGCGCCATCCTGTCCTCGACGCGAGCGATCTGCCGTCCGATCTGCTCGACGTTCGCCTGCTTGCCGCGATAGCGCTCGCGCTTGCGCCACAGCCGCGCGTGCTCGTCGCGCAGGTCGGCCACGGCCACGCGCACCTGGCAGTCGAGGCAGCGGCTGTCCCGTGTCTGAGAGCTCGGCACCTGCTTCCCGCAGTCCCTGCAGAAGATGAGGATTGTGCTCACAGGACCTTGAGATCCACGACCGTCGCCGAGCTCAGCTCGCGCAGCCTTTCGGGGGAGATCTCGAACACCGAGTCGGGCCGACCCGCCGCGGCCCAGACCTGGGCGTGCGCAAGCAGGTCGCGATCCATGAACACCGGCACTTCGGTCACGTGCCCGAACGGGGGCACGCCTCCGATGGCGTATCCCGTCGCCGCACGCGCCGCCGCCGCGTCCGCCTTGGCCACCGGCTCGCCCGCGACGGCCCCCAGACGGCGCTCATCGACGCGGTTGGCTCCGCTGACCAGCGCCACGACGGGCCTTCCCGCGGCGGTGAAGACGAGCGACTTGACGATCTGCCCGACCTCGCAGCCGACCGCGCGCGCGGCGTCGGTCGCGGTCCGCGTGCCCTCGGGGAACTCCCTGACCGCCACGCCGGCGGCCGAGCCGGCGAGCCAGGATTCGAAACGGTTCACAACTCACAAAGGATAGGAGCGGCTTGCAAACGGGCGCCGCCGCACATCACTCTTGTCTCCGTTGAGCTCTAGACCTTCGCGCGTCGTCGTCACCGGGGCTGCCGGCTTCATCGGGTCCCACCTCTCGGAGCGGCTGCTCGCGCTCGGCCACAAGGTGGTGGGCGTCGACAGCTTCACCGACTACTACCCGCGCGCCTCCAAGGAGCGCAACCTCGAAACCTCGCTCGCGAACCCGGACTTCACCTTCGAGGAGCTCGACCTGGTCGATTCCGACCTCGGCCCCGTGTTGAAAGACGCGCGTGTCGTGTATCACCTCGCGGGCCAGCCGGGCGTACGACCGAGCTGGGGCGGCCAGTTCGACCGCTACGTGCGGGACAACATCCTCGCGACGCAGCGCCTGTGCGAGGCGTTGAAGGAGACGCGGGTCGACCGGCTCGTGTTCGCGGGCAGCTCGTCGGTCTACGGCGATGCCGAGATGTTCCCCACCAAGGAGACCGCGCTTCCCAGGCCGGTTTCGCCCTATGGGGTCACGAAGCTCGCCGCCGAGCACCTCGCGCTGCTCTACTCGAAGAGCTTCTCCGTGCCCGCGGTATCGGTCCGGTACTTCACCGTGTACGGGCCGCGCCAGCGACCCGACATGGCCTTCTCGCGCTTCATGCAGGCCCTGGTCGACGGCGACGCGATCGAGGTGTTCGGTGACGGCGAGCAGACGCGCGAGTTCACGTATGTCTCCGACGCCGTGGAGGGGACGATCAAGGCCGCGAGCGCGGGCGTGGTCGGGCAGGTGTTCAACCTGGGTGGCGGCAGCAGGGTCACGGTGAACCGCGTGCTCGCGACCCTTGAGGAGATCAGCCGGATGAAGGTGCGGCGGAACGTCCTCCCGGAGGCCCCCGGCGACCCGCGGCACACCGGCGCTTCGATCAACCTCGCGCGTGAACGTCTCGGCTGGGAGCCGCGCGTCGCGCTGCGCGAAGGCCTCGGCAACCAGTGGCGCTGGTTCCAGGACATGCGCAAGGTAGCGCCCACCAGGGCCGCCGGGTAGAGCTAACCTCCCAGCGCCGCCCTCCAGGCACCCACGACCCGGCTCATCGGCAGCTCGCAGGCCCGCGACGCGGCCTCGAAGTCGCCCGATGACTTGCAGATCAACAGAACGCCGTGCGCGCCCCCCGTGAAGGCGGCCACGTACTGCTCGGTGGCGGTGTCGAAGTTGAAGTAAGCGCCGCTCTGGTCGAGCGAGCTCGCGCCGATGAGGTTGTCGATCCACGTGGTCGCCGAGGCGGCATCCGAGAACGTGAACGCGGCGCTGAGCACCTCCATGTGCGTGTCGTCGTCCAGCGCGTAGTCGCCGAACACGAAATCGCGTATGCCGAGATCGCTGAAGATCTTGGCGACCGCCGCCGGTGATGGCGAGTCAAGCAAGGGGGCCGTGACCTCGACCGGCAGGGTGGTGGTCCCCAGCAGCGTGAGGTCGGGGCCGAAGGGCGGGAGCAGCGTGGCGTCCGGGCTCGGCTTCGGGCTGCTCTTGCCGGACAGCCCCTGCTTGAGGCGAGAGACCACCCTGAGGGCGACCCGTCCCGACAGGCCAGTCGGCGCGAACGCGAGCGTCTGGTTCCAGATCATGATCACCTCGGTCTGGCCCACCCGGATGAGCGTCTCGGCGTTGTACGGCGCCGCCCCGACCTGCTGCTGCTGGTTGTAATACAGGATCTGGTCGCCTGCCTTGGGACCTGTGAGCGATGTTCCGAGCGCGGCCGAGATGCTGTCCATGACCGCGGTCGCGGTCGCCGTCGAGTCCCATACCCGATACACGAGCTGGAGCCCCTCGGCCGTCCCGTTGTGGGTGAAGCGCACCGTGATCTCGTATCGCTCCTGGTCTGCCATCACCGAGACGTTGAGCGGGCGCACGCCGAAGGTCGGTGGGCCGGGCCACCAGTTGGACGCGTCTGGAACGATCGGAGCGATGTCCGCGAGCTGGACGGTGGACGCGTAAAGGGAGGCGGGGCTCAACGCGCTGCTCGCGGACGAGCGCGCGCACGCCGCGGCGACGATCGTCACCGCGACCAGGAGTGCGAGGCCTCGCAGCGCTCTAGTCAAGCTTGAGCACCGCCATGAAGGCCTCCTGCGGGATCTCGACCGAGCCCACCCGCTTCATGCGCCGCTTGCCTTCCTTCTGCTTTTCGAGAAGCTTGCGTTTGCGGGTGATGTCGCCTCCATAGCACTTGGCAAGCACGTCCTTCCTCATCGCCGGAATCGTCTCCCTGGCGATCACCTTCCCGCCGATGGCCGCCTGCAGCGGTACCTCGTAGAGCTGGCGTGGAATGATCGTCTTGAGCTTCTCCACAAGTCTGCGGCCTTGAGCCTGCGCCTTGCTGCGGTGCGCGATGAGAGACAGGGCGTCCAGGGGCTCGCCGGCCACGAGCACGTCGAGCTTGACCAGCTCGCCCTCGCGGAAGCCGATCATCTCGTAGTCCATCGACGCATATCCCTTCGAGCGTGATTTCAGCTGGTCATAGAAGTCGTGGATGATCTCTCCGAGCGGGATCTCGTACTCGAGCACGACGCGATCGCCGGGCTTGTGCTCGAGCCGCTTGTAGGAGCCGCGGCGCTCCTGGCAGAGCTCCATCATCGGGCCGACGTGAGTCGTCGGCACGATGATCGTGAGCTTGACGTACGGCTCGGCGATGGAATCGAACGTGGTCGGTTCCGGCATCAACGCCGGGTTGTCGACCTGCATCACCCCACCGCGCTTGAGCTTG
>DAIPXW010000137.1:0-6124 GCA_036783075.1 Candidatus Dormiibacterota bacterium
TCGTCGTCCTGGAACGGCTTGACGATGTGGAGGACCGGGGCGCCCTGGTCCACGATGCGGCCGAGCTCGTCGAGGGTGACCATGCCGGTCGACATCATGCTGCCGGCGTCGGCGAGGCCCGCGGCGATCTGCTCCAGGTAGGGCGGGTCCCAGGGCGCGAAACGCTTGAGGATCCGCGACTCGCAGATCGCGGCGGCCACGATCGGCGCGCGCAGCTTCTGGCCGAACAGCGTCGTCGACGTGTCGGCCTGCCGCGAGTCGAGCATTCGCATCTCGAACACGAATGAGTCCATGTGCCGGCGGTTGAGGCGGTTCTGCGAGCGCGTCTCGGCGCCGAGGTCCAGGTACGGTTCCATGCCGATGGAGCGAATGCGCTCGAGGCCCTGCTCGTAGATCTCCCGGTATCCCATCGTCAGCGGACCTCGGCTACGCAGTCGATCTGCACGCGGACGATTTCAGTCCCGGGCTCGGCGGCGAGAAACTTCACACCCCAGCTCGTCCGCACCGGCAGCGGCGCGCGGAACCGGCGCCCGTAGGCCGCGTCCATCGCGGGCACGTCGGACGGATCCGTGTACATGATCTGCGTCTTGACCACGAGATCCAGGGAGCTTCCGCACTCCTCCAGGATCGCCTCCAGGTTGCTGATCGCCCTGTCCAGCTGGCCCGCCATTCCGCCCTCGACGAGCTCGCCGCCGGCTGGATCGCGGCCGGCCTGGGCGGTGACCCAGACCATCCCACCGTGCACGTGGGCGTGTGGATAGGAACCGGTCGGCTGAGGCCCGCGGCGGCTGACGATCCCCCGGTGGGAGCTCATTCAGTCGAGGGCCGCGATGCAGTCGATCTGGACCTTCGCGCCCTTCCACAGGAAGGCGGCGCCGAAGCTTGTGCGCGCGGGGAGCGGCTCGTGGAAGCGCTCGCCGTAGATCCGGTTCATGGCGTCGAGGTCGGACTCGTCGACGAACTCGATCTGCGCCTTCACCACTCTTTCGAGCGACGTGCCCGCCGCATTGAGGATCGCCTCCACGTTGTCGATCGCCTGATTGAACTCCGCCGCGAAGCCGCCTTCGACGAAGTCACCGGTCTTGGGGTCGCGGCCGATCTGCGCGGTGACATACACAAGCCCGCCGTGCTGGCGTGCGTGGACGTACGGCCCTCGCGGCTCGGGCGCGCCCTTGATGGTGATGGTCTTGTCAGGGCTCATGAACATCCTCCAGGTTTGTAATCTAGGCGGCCGCCGAATGCAGCTCGTCGAAACTTCGCGAAGGTCCCTCTTCGTCGTCCCACCCGACGTCGACGACGACGTCCGTGGCGCCCGCCCGGGCCAGCGACGCGAGTCGCGCCCCCACCGTCGAGAGCTTGCGGTCCGCGCCCGTCACCCGCACGACGATGCGGAACCGCTCGAGCTCCTCTTCAGGCCGCCCCGCCTTGATGGCCGCCTCCCGGATCGCGGTGACGCCTTCGCCGAGCGAGTGCTCCGAGAGCTCGTCCAGCGCGTACTGGGCGAGCCACCCGTCCGCGACCCGGCCGGCGCGCTCCAGCGCGTGGCGCGACATACCGCCGATGAGCACCGGCGGTCTGCGAACAGGGGTGGGCCTGCAGTAGATCGCTTCCGGCAGGCGGTAGAAGCGGCCTTCGAACGGCTCGACGGTGCCTGTCCAGCACCGCCGGGCGATGTCGAGCCACTCGTCGAGCACCGCGCCGCGCGACCTGTAGTCGGCGCCCAGCGCTTCGAACTCCTCGCGCAGCCAGCCGGCGCCGACACCGACCACCAGCCGCCCGCCGGACAGGACGTCGATGCACGCGGCCTGCTTCGCGAACAGGACCGGGTTGCGCATGGGGAGGATGAGGACAGAGGTACCGAGCTCGGCCGTCGACGTGGTCGAGGTGATGGCGCTGAGCGCCACGACCGGCTCGAGATAGTCCACATCGACAGGCCACGTGACGCGCCCGTCCGCCGCGAACGGGTATCGCGAGTGCACCTCGCGCGGGAAGACGACATGGTCGCTGACCCAGATCGAGTCGAAGCCGGCGGCCTCCAGCCTTGCCGCCATGCGAGCGAGACCGAAGCGCCGGGGCAGCGCCCCGGTGTGGGGGAGCTTCGCACCAACGCGCAGAGGGAAGCTCACCAGGCGGCGAGCGTGCCGCCGTCTACCGGCACGTAGGCCCCCGTCATGAACGAGGAAGCTTCAGACGTCAGAAAAGCGATCACCGAGGCGATCTCGGACGGCGGCGCAGGCCTGCCCAGCGGCGTCTTCTCCATCATCTTCGCGCGCTTCTCCGGATCGGCGAGGCTCTTCGCCGACATCGGCGTGTCCACGACGCCGGGACCCACGATGTTGACGCGAATTCCGAACGGCGCCCAGTCGAGGGCGAGCGTCTTGCCCAGCATCAGCACGCCGCCCTTCGAAGCGCAGTAGGCGCTTGCGCCGGGGTTGCCGACGACTGAGTTGATGGAGCCGATCATCACGACGGTCCCCCCGTGGCCGGCCTCGATCATGGCCTTGGCTGCGGATCGCGCCGACAGCCAGGTGCCCTTCAGGTTGACGTCGATGATGCGGTCGAAGTCCTCTTCGCTGAACTCGTGGCCGAGCCCGTGCTTCTCGACGCCGGCACAGGTGACGATGCTGTTCACCGCGCCGAATCGCTTGAGCGCCTGCTCGACCATGCGGTCGCATGAGGCGGCGCTGCTCACGTCCACCTCGATCGCGATGGCCTCGCGCAAAGAGCGCGCGGTCCGCCTGGCCGCGTCCAGCACAACGTCGCCACACACCACGTGGTCTCCGCGGTCGGAGAGCGCGATCGCGGTCGCCGCGCCGATGCCTGAGCCGGCCCCCGTGACGATCGCGACAGCCATGCGATCCTTACCCCCACAACTAACGAGTGTTTGTTCTTATCCGGCCCGGGGTATTATGGTCGCGGTTTCAGGTTTCAGTCAACGCGCTGCCGGTCGCCACGTCCAGCGGAGGGACTCGATGCGCTTCGGAGTCGGACTCTTCAGCCTGCAGTGCACAGCGATGCAGCCCACCCACTGGGCGGCAGCATACCGTGACATGCGCGAGCACGCCGCGCTGATGGAGGAGCTGGGCTACGACGAGCTCTGGCTCTCCGAGCACCACTTCTTCTACGACGGCTACTGCCCCGCGCTGCTTCCCGCCGCGGCCTCCGTCCTCTCCGTCACGGAACGCCTTCGCGTGGGCACCGGCATGCTCCTTTTGCCGATGCAGGACCCGGTTCGACTCGCGGCGGTGGCGACGGACCTCGGCGTTCGCTCCGGCGGCCGGCTCGACCTGGGCGTGGGCATGGGATACCGCGACATCGAGTTCGACGGGCACGGCATCTCACGCAAGCAGCGCCTGCCGCGAATGCTCAAAGGCCTCGAGGTCCTGGAGGCGGCCGCGGCGGCGGGCGGCCCACCGATCTGGATGGGCGCCCAGCTGGTCGACCCGGTCAAGCGGGCCGGCCAGCATGGCCACCCGATCCTGTTCTCGGCGGCGCTCCCCTTCGAGCGTTGCCGGACGCTGGCCACGGTCTGGGAAGAGGGCTGGGCGGAATCCGGCCGGCCGGCCGCCGAGAAGCCCGCCCTCGGAGCGCTCCGCAACATCTGGCTCACCGAAGATCCAAAAGAGCGCGAAGCGGCGCGGGACTGGGTGCGCGCGAGCTACGTGCAGTACGCCGGCCTCGGCTGGACGCTGCCAGCGATCGGCGAGCACGAGCAGGCCGACTTTGCCGAAGAGACCGACAAAGCCATCGCCGACACGGTCGAGACCACGATCACGGGCTCGGCCGAGGAGTGCATCCGGCAGCTGCGCGAGTTCGAGGCGATCGGCATCGACCACATCGCCTTCCGGCTTCAGCTGGACGGCGAGCCGAGGGCCGCATTCGAGTCCCAGGTCCGGCGCCTCGCGCTCGAGGTGATGCCGGAGCTGCGCGACCGGGTGGCCGTATGAGGCTCGGCCTGGTCGTCGCCGAGGGCCGCGAGGCGCACATGGCGCGCCTGGCTGAGGAACATGGCCTGTTCGGGGTCCTGGCCGGGGCCGGCGACCCGCTGACCGCGATCAACGCAGCCGTGTACGCCTCGACCGCGACCCACTTCGTGCGCGTGGTGGTGCGTGTTCGGCTTGGCCTGGAGCACCCGGTGACCATCGCCGAAGAGCTGTCGATCCTGGACAACGTGAACAACGGCAGGACCGTTGTGCTCGCGGACTGTGGCCACCTGCACGAGGACTCCGCCGCAGATGAGCTGGCGGTGATGCGCGAGGCGCTGGCCAGCCGGCCGATCCAGCACGAGGGGCCGCGCTGGAAGGTGCCGGCCGGGCTGCCCGCAAACGTCACGGCGCCGAGATCCATCTCGGTCACTCCCAAGCCGGTGCAGCTGGAGATCCCGTTCTGGCTGACCGGCCCGCACACCGGGGTGATCGGGGCCGCGACCGGTTTGCCCGTCCTGGCGCGCGAACCCGACGCGGTGGAGAACCCGGGCCTTGTCCAGCCCGCGCTGACCGCGATCCAGGGTTTGCTGAAGCCCGATCGCGAGCATGTCAATACGTGGGCCGCGACCGGTGCGACGCATCTGCTGCTCGAGCTGCCCGAAGGAGCCGAGCTGGAGCAGGTGATGACCATGGTTTCGCGGCACCTCGCGCCCGAGGTTCTCATGCCCCATTTCCCGCGCGTGATGTCGGAGTCCCGAGTGCCGCTACCGTGGCCCGGCGCTGACGGCAGGAGGAAATAGACTAGATGGCGATGTTCGACTACGCGACCCGCCGCCGCCGCATGAGGGAGATCCTCGAGAAAGAGGGCGTGGACGCGATGTTCCTGGGACTTTCCTCAGACCTCGAGTACCTCACCGGCCTCGAGCGCAACATCCCGACCTTCGGCAACGTCTCGTACGCCCACGGCTGGGTGGGGGGTGGCTTTTTCCGCCCGGGCCATGAGCCGACCTTTCTTCTGCCGCGCATGTTCGCCGAGTTCGACCTGCCGCACGGCGCGCCAGGCGAGCTCGTGGTGGTCAAGGAGACCGACGACGGCCGCGCCATGTTCGACAAGGTCGCCAAGAGCATGGGGAACGTGAAGACCCTCGCCATCGGTTCGCGGCTGTGGGGCGAGACGGTGATGAACCTGGTGCGCGTGTTCGGCTCGCCGCGGCTGGTCAACGCCGAGCCGATGGTGAACCTGCTCCGGCGCGTCAAGTCGAAAGAAGAGCTGGAAGTGATGACCAGGGCCTGCCGGATCGCGGACGAGACGATGGGGGCGGTCACTGCGGACGTGAAGCCCGGGGTCACCATGCACCAGCTCGTGGAGCGGGTCGAGCACGAGATGCGCAAACGCGGCTCACGCGCGCCGTCGTTCACCACCCACATCATGACCATCGGGTTCGAGGATGAGCGCGAGTCGATCGACCACCGCGGCGCTCTGCCTTTGCGCGAAGGCGAGGCCGTGCTGTTCGACTTCGGCGCCGTTCTGGACGGTTACTGCTCGGACTTCGGGCGAACGATCTTCTGCGGCGAGCCGACGGCCGAGTACCTCCGCGCGCACAAGGCCATGATCGACGCCCAGGCGGCCGGTCAGGCCGCGTCGAAGCCGGGGGTGACGTGCGCCGAGGTCAACCGGGCGTGCAGGGCTCCGATCGAAGAGGCGGGCTACGGTCCTTACTTCCGCCACCGGATGGGGCACTGCATCGGGATGGACGTCCACGAGCGGCCGTTCATCTCGGAAGAAGATCAGACGCCGATGGAGGTCGGCATGACCTTCACCGACGAGCCTTCGATCATGTGGCACGGAAAGGTCGGCGTGCGCATCGAGAACATCGTCGTGTGCGAGGCGGGCGGCGGCCGGAAGCTCAACTCATACCCGATCGACATGGTCGCCAGCGGCTGACGCGGCCGTCCTCCTGGCGAACTGCGACGGCGGGCGCTCCTCGTCTTTCGGCGCGTACAGCCAGCATGCGACCCGGCGCCCTTCCTGGATGTCGGCCAGGGGCGGTGCCTCGGTCCGGCACCGGTCGAACGCGTAGGGGCAGCGCGGGTTGAAGCGGCATCCCTGTGGCGGCCGCGCAGGGTCGGGCACCTCGCCGGGCAGCGACTCCGGGAGCCAGCCGCTGCCGTCGGCGCGCGGGATCGCTTCGATGAGC
>DAIPXW010000138.1:0-6103 GCA_036783075.1 Candidatus Dormiibacterota bacterium
CCGGAGACCGCGTCAAGTTCTTCGCCGCCGGCACATGATCGACGTCCTCCGGGTGATCAGGCCTGGCCTTTTCACCACCGTGCAGGACCTCGGCCGGCCCAACGCGATCGGCTCCGGCGTGCCAACCGGCGGCGCGATGGATCGATTCGCGCACCGCGCCGCCAACCTGCTCGTCGGCAACGAGGAAAGCGCGGCGACGCTGGAGTTCACCCTGCGAGGGCCTCACCTGGTCGTGCTGCATTCGTGCGTCGTCGCGATCGCGGGGGGCGATCTCGACCTGCGGGTCAACGGGAGTCCGGCGCCCGCCTGGACCGGAATCTTCGTGAGCGAAGGCGACGAGCTCACGTTTGAGGGGCGGCTCGCCGGGGGCCGTGCCTATCTCGCCGTGGCCGGGGGGATCGCGGCCGACCGCTGGCTTGGTTCGTGTTCCACCAACCTGATGGCGGGGCGGGGCGGCATGCATGGGCGGGTCGTCGCCGGGGGCGATGCGATCGGGCTTGCAGGCCCGCACCCAGGGCCGACGATCTCGGGCCGCCACCTCCCAGAGAACCTCCGGCCCGGCTACGCGGACCGCGTTCTCCACGCGATCCCGGGACCGCACTTTCGGCGCTTGACCGCCGCCAGTCGCGAGGTGCTTTTCGGCTCCTCTTTCGAGGTGAGCCGCAACGCGGACCGCATGGGCTACAGGTTGGATGGGCCGGTCCTCGACGCCCCTGGAGACGAGCTCCTCTCGTTTGGCCTGGTGGCCGGTGCGGTCCAGCTGCCGGCGGGCGGGCTTCCGATCCTGCTCATGGCGGACCACCAGACGGCGGGCGGCTACCCCGTCGTCGCGACCGTCGCCGGCGCCTCCCTGCCGGTGGCGGCGCAGCTCGTACCCGGAGACGAGCTCCGCTTCGCCGAGGTCTCAGTCGAGGCCGCGCTGCGAATGCGGTCCGCTCAGCGGGCCGCGCTCGACTCCTTGATCAGCTGATTCAACCAGCCTGAGTGCTCGGCGTAGTGCTCGTAAGTGTTGCCCGCCACCCAGTCGCCGACCGGCCGGTTGTCCGCGTCGTCTCGGGGCGCCTGCGGCTGATAGTGGTTGTACGGCAGCCGCAGGTCGGCGTCGGTCAGCTTGGCCAGCGCGCGCATCAAGCGCTCGTGCGTGTCGCGGAAGTACGCGACTGCTTCGGCCGGCGCCTGCTTGCGGTGCAGCTCCCACAGCGAGCGGTTGATCGCATCCGTGTCGCCGACGGGTTCGTGCAGACCCATCGCCTCAACGCGGTCGCGCTTTTCGACGAGAGCGAGGAGCGAGTGCTCCCATGCGGCTATGTGCGCCAGGTGATCCTTGACCGCCCAACCGTCCGCGCCGGTCAACGTCAGACCATCGGGGCCGAGGTCGTCGACCAGGCTCACAAGCTCTGTCCAGGACGCTTCGATCCCCGCGACCTCGGTGTTCGAGCCGGTCACTCCGCCTTCGTTCCGCCCGCAGCCTTGCGCGCCTCTTCGATCACGGCGTCGTAATCCGGCTGCGGGTGCTCGCGCGACGTGATCCACGTGTAGCGGATGACGCCCTGCCCGTCGATGACGAACACCGTCCTCCTGGCGATGCCCGAATAACCTTCGACGTCGTCGCGGCGCACGTCGTAGTCGGTCACCATCTTCCGCTCGAAGTCGCCGATCAGGTCGAATGGGAGGCCGCCGAGCTCTTTTGCGAACGCCTGGTGTGAGAACACCGAGTCCACACTGATGCCGTAGATACCGATGCCGTCCGCGGCCGCCGCCTCGTGCCTTGACCGAAACTCGGTCAACTCCATCCTTCAACCACCGGTGAAGTCGAGCACGTAGAAAAGGAAGACGAGCGCCTTGTGCTTCTCCAGCGCTTCCGCGAGCGAGATCTCGGCTCCCCCCGAGGTGGGCAGCTTGAATTCGGGGGCCCTGTCCCCAACCTGCAGCACGTTAGAAGTCTATTCGGCGGGGGCCTCGAGGACGTACCAGCCCGACCGGGTGGCACCGCTCACCTCGTAACCGCTTGCAAGCGCGTCCGTGAGACATTCCCGCAACGCAATCCGCCACGAGCGCGCGAGCGCCGGCTCATGCCGCCGAAGCTCGACGATGTCCTCGGGTACCTGACATAGAAGGACGCGTGCGGATGAAAGCAACCGCGACGGCGCGGCAAGCGGTGCACCGTGCGGGTCCACGGACAGGACTTTCACGGCCCCGGCGCTCGCGAGGTCGTCGACCTGTGGCTCGGCGGCACGGCCGGCGGCGGCCTCCTCGGCGGATGCCGACTGGAGCCGCCAGCTGACCAACAGGCGGTCCGACTCCTCGCCGGCGTTCAGCCCATCTCTCATCGCACCGTAGAAGTTCACGAGATAACCGCGCGCACGCGCACCGAGCTTGGTCAGGTTGAAGTAGGCGTTCCGCCTGACCAGGGGATCGGTCGTCCACTCGATGACGCCGATGCCACGCTCGAGGCACCAGCGACGCTGGTGAAGCTTCAGCTCGAAGCCGAGTCCGCGCGCGTCGCTTCCCGGCAGCACTCCGAGGATGTGGGAGTGCAGATGAAGCTCGTGGGGCGGCACGCCGCCAAACCAGCCGACCAGTCCGCCGACCAGGTTCTTGCCCGCGTATCCGCCCGAGAGGTAGTTCCCGGAGTGGGCGAGCGCCTTCAAGACGTCCGAATCGATCGGGGGCTCGCCCGGGATTCCCCAGACCAGGCGGAAAAGCTCGGCCAGCTCGCGCAGGTCGTCGAGCTCGGCAAGCTCGACGATCGAGAAGGCGGCGCTCAATTGCCCGCGGCCAGCGGTGACGTGGCGATGCCGGCCACCTGAAGGGCGGAGCGCACGGCGGCGGCGGTCTCCTCCGCACCAGGGCTGTCGCCGTGCAGGCAGACCGTGTCGTACAGGCGGGAACCGGCGAGGCGCAAGGCTTGCTGGACGGCGTGCCTGGTGTCCAGGACCGCGCCGGGCTCGGATCGCGGCGCGAGGCTTCCGTCCGGGAGCATGAGGCGGTCGGCGAACCCCTCGCGGTAACCAGGGATGCCGGCGCGAGTCGCGGCCGCGAGAATCTCTCTCCCGGGCTGGCCGACCACGCCCACGCCATGTGCCTTCGCGACCCTGGCGAGAGCGTCCGCCGCCGCCGGGTCTCGCTGGCAGCGGTGGTAGAGGGCACCGTGCGGCTTGACGTAGGCGACCGGAGCTATGGCGGCAAGACCTGCGACCTGGAACGCGACGAGCTGTTCGATCTCGTCCACTGACAGCGGAAGGTCGGCGCGGCCGAAGCTCGCGCGGTGGTCGTAGCCGGGATGGGCGCCGACCTCGACGCCGAGCGCGCGGCAGCGCGACACGGTCGCCATGGTCACGGAGAGCGAGCCCGCGTGCACGCCGCACGCGACGTTGGCGCTGTCGATCAGGGCCAGGAGCGCCTCGTCGCCGTCGACACCCTCGCCGACGTCGGAGCTGACATTCACGAACCCGACCCCACTAGTGAGTCGTGTCGCCGTGGAGCAGGCGGATCGCGTGGTCGAGCACAGGCATCACAGCTTCCAGCGACTCGGATGCGCCTTTCACGCTGCCCGGCACGTTGACGATCAGCGAGCGGCCTCGTACGCCGGCCATGGAGCGGGACAGCGCGGCCATCGGCGTGGTCGCCGTGCCGGCGCGGCGCATCGCCTCGGCGAGGCCGGGCACCTCGTAGTCGATCAGCATGGAGGTCGCCTGCGGTGTCACGTCGCGAGGGCCGAGGCCCGTTCCGCCGGTCGTGACGACAACGTCAGCGCCGGCGACGACGGCGGCCACGATGGCGTCGGTGATCAACTCCTGCTCGTCGGGGACGACCTCCGGCCCGGAGACGTCGAAGTGCCCGCGCTTCAGGATGCGCACCAGGGCCGGGCCGCTCTCGTCCGCCATCTTCTTCGCCGAGACGCGGTCGCTGACGGTTATCACGTGCGCCTTGCTCACGGCCTGGCGCTGGTGGCTTCCCGCTTCCATGTGCCGGACCGGCCGCCCGACTTCTCGAGCAACCGGACGGACTCGAGGTACACGCCCTTCTCGACGCCCTTGGTCATGTCGATCAGGGTCAGGCCCGCCACGGCCGCCGCCGTCAGGGCCTCCATCTCGACCCCGGTCTGCCCGGTTACCCGAGCCCGGGTGAGGACGCGCACGCCGCCCTTGACGAACTCGAAGTCCACGGTGACGCTCGTCAGGGGCAGTGGGTGGCAGAGCGGGATCAGCTCGGGCGTCCGTTTGGCCGCCATGATGCCCGCCACCCGGGCGACCTGGAGGGCGTCCCCCTTGGCGGTCCCTTCGCGGACGGCGCGCAGGGTGGCCGGCGCCATCCGCACAACGCACTCCGCGACGGCCTCCCGCACGGTCGATGCCTTGTCCGCGACGTCGACCATCCGCGCCGCGCCCCGGTCGTCGAGATGCGTCAGGCGTTTGGCCACGGGGATCAGGATATGCGGATGCCGGGCATACGAGGCGTGCTGTTCGACTACGGCCGCACGCTGGTCACGTTCGACTACCCGACCGAGGACCTGCTCTCGGTCATCGAGGAGTTCCGCCCGCGCATCGAAGCCGCGCTCGGCGTCGCGGCGCCCGAGGCCGGCGCCATCCTCCAGGACGTACTGGTCCCGCTGGAGGAGCACATCGCGAGCATGAGCGAGGACGAGGTGGATTACATGGAGGTCTACCGTGAGACATGGGCGAGGGCCGGGATGAGGCTGCCCAACGGCCTCCTGCACGACATCCTCGACGCGGAGCAGAGGTGCTGGGACCGCTCCGTCACAGTGGACCCCGACGCTTTACCGATCCTGTCGTGGCTCGGGGCCTACGGGATCAAGCGCGGTGTCTGCTCGAACGCGCCGTTCCCGCCCGCGATGATGCGCCGCCAGGTCAAGACCAACGGGATCGCCGAGTCGGTCGACGCGGTCGTCTTCTCGAGCGAGGTGGGCCGCCGCAAACCCGCCCCCGAGGTCTACGTCGCCGCGCTCGAGGCGATCGGCGTCGAGCCCGAGCACGTGCTTTTCGTGGGCGACCGCGTGCGTGAGGACTACTTCGGCCCGCTCGGGCTCGGCATGCGGGCCGTGATCTGCACCGCGCACGCCGAAGAGCCTCCGGCAGATGGAATCCCGACGATCACCTCTCTCAGCGAGTTGCCAGGCCTTCTGTGAGCGAGCCCAAGAAACGGCCGGGAGCGCTGTGGATGTTGTTCTACGGCCGCCGGCGCCGCGGCTTTCCCTGGCTGTTCGCGGCGGTCCTAGTCGCGTTGCTGGTGCTGGCGCTGACCTTCGCCATGCCGGGCGGCGTCGACTTCTGGCGCGCGGTCGCACCGGCCTTGCTCGGGCTGCTTCTCGTGGTCGCGCTGCTCGCCGCTCTTGCCGCGTCCTTGCGCCCTCGCAAGCGACGCTGAGCGACCAGCACCGCCGCCGCGCCGGCCCCGACGCCGTTGTCGATGTTCACCACGACGAGCCCTGTCGAGCACGACTGGAGCATCGTCGTGAGCGCCCCCTCGCCGGCGCCGCCCCGTCCGTAGCCGGTCGACACCGGCAGCCCGATCACGGGCAGAGCGATCAAGCCCGCGACCAGCCCCGGCAGCACGCCGTCCATCCCGGCCGCCACGATGACCACGTCTGCTCCCCACTCGAGAGTCGCGGCCAGGGGCCCCACGAATCGATGCAGGCCTGCGACGCCAAGGTCCGCGTCGAGCCTGGCCTCGAGCCCGCACGCCTCCACGACCATCCGCGCCTCTTCGGCGACGGCTAGGTCCGACGTGCCGGCGGTCAGGATGCCGACTTTGCCGGCGACCGCCTCCGGCGCGAAGCCCGGGCGCAGAACGCGCGCCGAAGAGGCGTGGACGACGACCTCCATGCCGGCGGCCGAGGCGGCGCTCTGCAGCGCTGAACGGTGGGCGTTGCTCATGCGGCTGATCAGGCCCTGGCCCAGCTGCTCCGCCATCGCGACCGCCAGCCGCGCGGCGTCGGCGGGAGCTTTACCTGTGGCCAGCACGACCTCCGGGATACCGCGGCGCAGGAACCGGCCCAGGTCCAGCCGAGCACGCCCACCGAGCTCTTCGAGCTGCGAGCGGCGAAGCTCGGCAACCGCTTCGTCCTCGGTGAGCTCGCCCG
>DAIPXW010000139.1:0-5986 GCA_036783075.1 Candidatus Dormiibacterota bacterium
GGGAACGTCGGGTAGAAGAGGCTGGGCGGGTAGCCGTGCTGCACGAGCTCCATCACCTGGATGTTCGCGCTCGCCGCAGCCCCGATCGCGCCGGCGGCGACCCAGGCCGGCGCGAGCTGGATGAGCTGCGCTCGCGACCTGCGAGTGGCGATCCAGGCGATGTGCATCGGCAGGACCACGCCCACGAACAGCTGGGCCGCGATCGCGAGGCCCATCAGCAGCGCGTATGCAACAAGGCGCCACCTCGTCCATTTGCCGGCAAGGATCACAGTGGCGACCACCGCGCCAAGCGCAGCGAGGCTGTAGCCTCGCAGGTCGCGACTGTTGTCTACGAAAAGCGGATCGGTGGCGATGAAGAGTCCCGCGCACACGCCCGCGAGGAGCCCGAACCGCCGCATGAGGACCGTGGTCGTCAACCCGACGGTGCCTCCACCGGCCAGCGCCGGAAGCAGCCGGTACACGACCTCGCTGCGCGATCCCGTGGCCGTGTAGATGAGATGGCTGAGGAGCGACAGCAGCACGTGGTCGTTGGAGGCGACGTACTTCAGTGGGACCGTCGGAAGCACGCTGTGAACGGCGAAGGCGTCCCACAGCGAGGGTGTGGCGACGAAGTTGGCGAACGTCGCGGCCGCGTCGTAGCCGAACGAGCGGTTGGAGCCGATCAGGTAGGCGGCCGCGGTGGCGACGCCAAGAAGGACGCCTGCTGAGTTCGCCCACTTGCTGCTCATCGGGATGGCAGCTTAGCTGTCGCTCCCTCACCCTGACCCTGCGCGCCAGGCGCGAGCAGGACGCGCCAGGCGCGACCTACTGATTTCTCCCGCTCTGCGGGAGGGGGGAGCTCTCTTCCGGCAGGATCTCTTCGCCTGTGTAGGCCGAGGCCTGCATGCGGAAGAGGCGCGCGTAGCGGCCGTCGAGCCTCATCAGCTCCTCATGCGTGCCCTCCTCGACCAGCCGGCCCTGCTCGAGGAAGACGATGCGGTCCGCGCGACGTACGGTCGAGAACCTGTGAGAGATGTAGACGGCGGTGCGGCCCCTGGTCAACGAATGAAGCCGCTCGAACAGGTCGTATTCCGCCTGGGCGTCGAGCGCGGATGTCGGCTCGTCGAGCAGCAGGATCTTCGCGTCGCGCATGAACGCCCGCGCCAGCGCCACCTTCTGCCACTCACCGCCCGAGAGGTTCACCCCGGCGTCGAACCACTTGCCGAGTGCCGTGTCGTATCCATCCGGCAGCTTCGCGATCAGCTCGTCGGCACCCGCGCGCTCGCTCGCGGTCATGATCGCCTCGCGATCGTCGATCTCGGGAACGTTGCCGAGGCCGATGTTCTCCGCGGCCGTCGCCTGGTAGTCGACGTAGTCCTGGAACATCGCCCCGATCTGGGAGCGCAGCTCATCCGGCTCCAGATCGCGGATGTCTACCCCGTCGACCAGGATCCGGCCTCCTGTCGGGTCGTACAGGCGGCAGATGAGCTTGAAGAGCGTCGTCTTGCCGGCGCCGTTGCGCCCGACCACCGCCAGCGTCTCGCCCGGCTTGACCGTGAAGCTCAGGTCCGTGAGCGCGTTCTTCTCGGCGCCGGGGTAGGCGAAGGTGACGTTGTCGAAGGTGATCTCGCCGCGCATCGGCTCAGGGACCTTGACCGGCTTCGGCGACACTGGCATCGAGGGCTTGGTCGCCATGAGCTCGAAGAGGTTGTTCAGGTAAAGGTTGTGCTCGTACATGCCGGAGAAGCCACCGAGGATCCCCTGGATCGAGCTCTGCACCGACTGCGCGGCCACCGTGTAGAGGGTCAGGTCACCGAGCGTGAGGCGTCCCGCGATCGCCTGGAGGGCCACGTATAGATAGGTGAGAGAGGTGGTGATCGTGCTCAGGTTTCCCCAAGCGAAGCCGGTCATGTAGCGACGGACCACCTGCGACCGCTGGCTACCGTAAAACGCGGCGGCGATCAGACGGTACCGCTCGATGAAGTAGCCACCAAGGCCGAAGAGCTTCACCTCTTTGGCGAAGGAGTCGGTCGTGACCAGGGTGACCATGTAGTTCATCCGGCGCAGCAGGCGTGAGCCCCAGCGCGCGATGTTGTATCCACGCCACCCGTAGCGCGTGTCCGCGATGAACGCCGGTACGGGCGACACCAGCGCGAGCAGCGCAAGCAGCGGGCTGACTCCCAGCAGAAGGGCGATCATCGTGACGAACGTCAGCAGGGTCTGGACCAGGCCGAATGCCGTCGAGATCATGATCACCGGCCGGTTGATCGAGTCGTTCTGCGCGCGGCGCAGGAGGTCGTACGACGCCGGGTCTTCGTAGAACTGGAGGTCGAGCGAAGCGGCCTTCTCCATCACCATCAGTTGGATCCGCATGGCGACCGAGTTCTGCAGCAGCTGCTGGGTGATGTTGCGGATCGTGCCGAGGAACGCCGTGAGGGCGAACAGTGCCAGCTGGACGATCGAGAGGAAAATGATCCCGCCGACCGCCGTGAAGACAGGCGTGTGAATCGGCCCCAGCGTGAACGACTCGCGGTCGGCGAGGTGGAAGCTGTGGATCTGGATGCCTTGCACGACTGCGTTGATGAGCAGCTTCGACGTGTACGCCGCGGCGGCCGGGATGACGCCTGCGATCGCGGTCGTGACGAAAAGGCCGAGGGTGGTCGCGGGGCTCGCGTCCCAGACCAGGCGCAGGACGCGCGGCAGCGCCGCGGTCGTGCCGGTGACCGACTGCTTCAGGCTGTTCCAGCGGCCGCGCAGGTCCTTCGGGCCTTCCGGCGGCGGCGGCGCCTCGATCGTCGGGTCTCCGGAAAGGCCGCTGTTCGCCTGCCCCGTCTCGGGCTTGCGGCGGCGGCCGCCCCACCAGTGGATCATCGGCGGGCCGGCGCCCGGCGGCATCATCCCCATTTCTTTGGGAGCTTACGCGAGAGCACTTGACAATCTTGGTTTTGCAGCGTAATCATGTAATTATGGATGAAAAAGAGTTCGGAACGATCAAGGGTTGGTTTGCCGGAAGGCTCCCGGACGGCTGGTTCACGGGGGTGGAGGTCACGATCGAGGACGACCAGATCGTGGTCCTCGGCGCTCTTCCGGAGCTCAAAGTGGGTTCCACGCCGGAAGAGAAAGAGGGCGCCGCAGCGGGACGGATCGCGCGCTTCCGCGAGGAGACCCGAGGCGATCGGATCGGCATCGCGCAGGAGGCCGAGGAGCGCTTCAAGAAGTACGTCACGTGGGGTGCGCGGCTCGGCGGCGTGACCAAGCGCTTCAACCCGGGAGGCGGCGGGCGCTCCGGCGGCGGCGACCAGCGCGTGATGATCGGGCGGATGTGGAGACGCGGCCGGGGCCGTCGTTCCCGGCCGGCTGAGACGCAGGCGCAGTCGCAAGTTTTCTAGTCCCGGCGGCCCTCACCCTGACCCCTCTCCAGCTAAGCGGGAGAGGGGAATCAGGGAAAGCGCGGCATACATGTTGCCGAAGTGGCTGCTCGGGATCTTTCGCAGGAGGCGGGTGTCCTTGAACCCGGCCTCGGCCGCCATCCGCTCCCAGCTGCCGTAGGAGAAGGGGTGCGGCACCCATGGGTTGCCGCGGTCGGTTCCGTACTCGACGATGACCAGGCGCCCGCCGGCACGCAGCATGTGGCGCACCAGCTCGAGCACCGGCCTTTTGTCGCGCACGAAGTGCAGGGAGTTCGCCATCAGAACGCCGTCGAGCCCGGAAAGGCCCAGCGGGCCGGTGAAATCCGAGGTGACGGTTTCGATGCCCGGCCTCCCCACGAGCCGGCGCAAAGCGCCGCCGTCGCGGTCCACCGCCGTGATACGGGCGCCCGGGCCCAGCACCTCCGCCAGGGCGACCGTGAACGCGCCCTCCCCCGCTCCCAGGTCGGCCCACCGCATCCCAGCCCCGGCGACGCCATCGCGGATTAGCTCGACCAGGTCGGCGTGATTCACCGGGCGCCGGCCACCATCTCGCCCACGCGTCAGGACTTGCGCTTGCGACCGAAAAGGGCGCGCCAGACGAGCAGCAGGATGACGGCGCCGACGAACGCAATCACGATCTCGCCGAAGATCCCGTAGCCGATCGAGAAGTGAATCAAGCCGGCGAGCCACCCGCCGATGACCGCGCCGATGACGCCGATGACGATGTCCATCAGCCAGCCCTTGCCCTTGCCCGTGACGATCCGGCTGGCGAGAAACCCCGCGATGAGCCCGACGATGATGAAAACCAGGAAGTTTCCCATCGGGCCGCCTAACCCGAACCCGCGTCGATTACTTGCCGTATCGATGGCTGTGAGACGGCCACCCCCGAGTCGGCAGTCCCGCTCAAACCGTCGCCGCCGCCGCTTTTCGGGCCTTGATCAGCGCAGCCAGTCGCTCGGCGAAGCCGATGGCGCCCAGCCCGACGAGCAGATGGACCACCTGGATGATCCAGTGAAAGCCCCCCGTCACCAGGTTGATCTGCGTGAGTCCGAGGACGGGTGCGATCAGGCCCCAGGCGAATGCGGCCACGACCAGCCCCATCGGCACGCCGGTGCGAGCACCCGTGAACGCCAGCGTCCAGAGGCCCAGGACCAGCACGAAACCTAGCAGCCCGTGGACCGGGACGATCTGATCGCCATGTCCCGACCAGATGAGAAGACCCAGCATCAAAACCAGGACGCCGGCCACCCGGACCGTCATCTGCGCAATCGTCACGACTCTCACCAGCGCCTCCTCTGAATCGAAGCTCAGACCGAGGCCAGCAGCTTGCGGACGGCTTCGATCTCCTCCTCGCTGACCGTGTGCGCCATCCCCGGGTAGAGGCGAAGAGTGAGCGCCGCGCCCATCCGCTTGAAGACCTCCCCGGATGCGACGACGCGGTCTTTGCGGATGTGCGGATCGACGTCGCTGCAGCCCAGGAAGATCGGCGTGCCCGCAAAGTCCCCCGGATAGTCGCGCGGCGTGTCGTCCGGGCCGATGAGCCCGCCGCTCAGACCCACCACCGCGCCAAACCGGCGAGCATGCCTGGCGGCGAACTCGAGGGTCAGACAGGCGCCCTGGGAGAACCCGAGAAGGACGACGCGCTCGGCCGGGACATGGGTCTCGACTCGCTCCATCAGACCTTCCAGCACTTCGAGCGCGGAGCTCAACTGGGGCTCGTTGCTCTCGAGCGGCGCGGTGAAAGGGTTCGGGTACCAAACGTTGCCCGGCGCCTGTGGCGCTAGGTATGCGAAGCCCGGCATCTTCACCTCGACGGCGACGGTCATGATGTCCTCCGCCGTCGCTCCCCGACCGTGCGCCAGGATCATCACCGCGTGCGCCGTTGTGAGCGGCTCGCCCCTTTCGAGCACCGGCATCCCCTTGTGTAGACCCGTCATTCGGTCAGTAGTATGACCACGCCATGAGCGGCGTCTTCACGTACTCGAACCCACGGGTCATCCACTGGGGACCTGGTTCCGTGGCTTCGCTCGCGGCGGAGCTCGACCGGCTGAAAGCCCGTCGCGTGGCGCTGGTCACCACTCGCTCCCTGGTCGCTGAGGGTCGCCTGGCCGAGATCGTGCGGCACGCCATGGGTAGCGCCGCGCCTGCCGTGACGGTCGTGGTGAGCCAGCACGCGCCGTTGGCGCAGGTCGAGTCGGCGATAGGAGAGGCGGCAGGGGCCGGCGTCGACGGCGTGGTGAGCTTCGGCGGGGGCAGCTCGATCGACTCGGCGAAGATGCTGGCGGTCAGGCTCGCCGACCGGGCCGGGCATGCGGAGCGCGGTCTCCCGCACGTCGCCCTCCCGACCACCCTGTCCGCGGCCGAGCTCGCCGCAGGCGCGGGATACACCGATGAGGCCGGCAACAAGGCGGGCATGCGCGACCCACGCCTTCTGCCGGATGCGGTGATCTCTGACGCCGAGCTGACGCTCGCCACCCCCATGACCCTGTGGCTGTCGACCGGCATCCGCGCGCTCGACCACGCTGTCGAAGGTTTCTGGGCCGAAGGCGAGCACCCCTTTTCCGACGTGATGGCGCTAGAGGCGATCCGGAGGCTTT
>DAIPXW010000140.1:0-5937 GCA_036783075.1 Candidatus Dormiibacterota bacterium
CTTGAGCGTGCCGTGATCGCCCAGCCAGTTCGTGACCAGCTCGCCGAGGAAGCCGGCCTTGAGCAGCCCGTGCAGGATCACGCCCGGCAGGCCCACGCTCCGGGCAAACGCCTGGTCGTAGTGGATCTCGTAGAAGTCACCCTGCGCGCCGGCGTACTGAACCAGCTGCCTCGTCGTCGGGTGCTTGACGAGCTCCGGCAGCTCCTGGCCCACTGTCGGAGTCATCGCCTGATCGCCGTCCCCCGCAGCCTCGCGACGGTGCGGCCGTGCTGGTTGACGTACTCGGTCTCGAAGATGATGAACAGCAGGTTTCCGCTCGAGCCGGGCTTCTCGTAGACGTCGGCAACCTTGCCGGTCGCCGTGATCCGGTCGCCGGCGTGAACCGGCTCGAGGTATTCGAAGCGGTTGCCGCCGTTGAGCCAGCCCTTGCCGTATTCCTCCGCCTCTTCGAGGTGGTACGCGGCCGGCGAAAGGGCCACCAGGAAGGTCGGGGGCGCCTGCTCGAGCCAGCGCGGGTTGGGGTCGCCGATGGCCTCGGCGAAGCGCTTCAGGTGCCCGGCCTCGACCGTCGCCTCGGTCGAGGGTGCGGCGACTCCGATTCGCTCTCGCAGCCGCGCGACGACCGAGGCGCTCGTCACCGGCCGCGAGGCAGCCCGAGCACGCGCTCGGCGATGATGTTGCGCTGTATCTCGGACGAGCCGGCGTAGATGGTCTCCGCCTGCGCCCACATCCAGCCGTACTGCCACCGGCCGTCCTCGAGGGCAAATGGCGAGTCGGGGGCGAGCGCCGCGTACGGCCCCTCGATGCCAAGCGCCGTCTCCTGGATCCGTTTGTCCATCTCGCTCCAGTAGAGCTTCGTCAGGCTCGCCTCAGGCCCTGGCGCGTGGCCGTGCTGCGCCTTGGTCAGGTTGCGCAAACCTATGAGACGGAAAACGTGCGCCTCGATCTGTGCCTGTGCCACCTGCTGGCGCACCCGCACGTCCGCGCCTGCGCCCTGCTCGCGGGCCAGCGCGGCCAGCTCCTGGACCGCTCGCTCGAACCGCGAGGCCTGCGCGAGCCCGCCGCGTTCGAACCCGAAAACGGTCATCGCGATTTTCCAGCCCGCGCCCGGATCGCCCACCAGGTCGCGCTCCTCGACTTCGGCCCCCGAGAGGAAGATCTCGCAGAACTCTCCACCACCGGTCATCTGGCGGATGCGCCGCACCTCGACCCCCGGCTGCCGCATGTCGACGAGGAAGAACCCGATGCCGTGATGCGCGTCTTGGCCCGAATCTGTGCGCGCCAGAAGAAAGCTCTTGTCCGCGTAGTGAGCGCCGCTCGACCACGTCTTCTGGCCGTCCAGGACCCATTTCCCGTCGCGCCGTTCAGCGCGCGCGCGTAAACCGGCCAGGTCGCTTCCCGCGTCCGGCTCGCTGAACCCCTGGCAGAAGATCAGCTCGCCGCTGAGGATCTTCTCGACGTACGCCTCCTTCTGCCAGGCAGACCCGTGGACGAGCAAAGCGGGCGCGAGCAGGCTGACACCGAGCCGGCCGAGGATGATCGGGGCGCCGGCCTTCGACATCTCCTCCTGGTAGATCGCCTGCATCACGGGCGTCGCTCCGCGACCGCCGGCCTCGACGGGCCAGGCCAGCTTCAGCCATCCACCGCCATGCAGCCGTCGCTGCCACTGGCGCTGGATCTCGGTCTCGTCGTCCTCGCGAAAGCCCCCCACCCCCTTGTTGCGCCACTCGGCGGGCAGGTTGGCGTCGAGCCACGAGCGAACCTCCTGGCGAAAAGCCTCCTCGTCCGGCGTGAAGCCGAGGTCCACGCTTTGGAGGCTATCAAATCGGGCCGGAACATGAGAGGACGGCCGGAATCAATCCGGCCTGCCGGCGGCCTGTAGTCGTTTAATTGGTGCATGACGCCTGATGTCTTTTGCGGCCGATGCGGCTTTTTGCTCACCGATCCAAACGCGCTGTGCCCACGCTGCGGCGCGAGCGCCTCGGGCGGATACCAGGGCTCGGTGACGCCAACACGAAAGAGTCCGCTGGTCGCCGCCGCGCTCGCGCTGATCCCCGGGTGCGGCCACTTCTATCTCGGCCACAACATGAAAGGCATCGGGTACTTGGTGGGCGTCGGAGGGCTCCAGTTCTTCGGCTTCGACCTGGACCTCTCGGTGATCGGAGCGGCGATAGGCGTGCCGATGGAGCTTGGAGGCGGGGCGCTCTGGCTGTACAGCATCGTTGACGCGTACCGCACCGCCAAGCACATGGAAGCCCAGGCGGCCGCGTTCGGTCACCCCGCTTAGTCCTAGCTCGTCTTCTTACGCTTTCCCGTGGCCGCCTTCTTGCGCGGCGTCCCGCTCGCGGCCGTCTTGCGGCGGCGGCGCTTGGTCGGTGCCGTGAGGGCACGTTGAACACGCCTCTGGATGGTGCGCAGGCTTCGCTCCACCGCGCCGCTGGTCGCGGCCGAGCCCCGCTCGGTCAGCTTCACCACCTGCCGCTTGAGCTTGCGGTTCTCCTTGATCAGCTCGTCGACCATCTGGTTCAGCTTGTCGGTCAGATCAGCGCCACCAAGTCTCTTGCGTCGGGTGCGTGGCGCGTTCGCGCTCGCCGTGCCAGGTGGGCGCCCACGACGGCGACGCCGTGTCGGCGCATCCTGACCCTGCGCGGCATCGTCTGGTGACATCTCGACTCCCCTGGAAACCCGATCTGGCCGGAAGACCTAAGTCTATGCGGCCACGAGCACCGGCTGTCTCGAGACGCTCTTGAGGCCTTCGCGCGCCAGCTCGTGCGCGGGATTCGCCTTACGGCTGACGTAGCGGACAACGCGCCAACCGCGCCGGCATCGCTCGCGGACCTCGTGCACCGCGACGCGAAAGCTGTCGCTTGACGGCATGCGGCTCCGAACGACGGGCGCGCAGTCGGTGCGCACGATGACACGGTGATAAGGCCAGCGCGCCGCCGCCAGGTCGAGAGCTCCCGCGCACACGTGGGCCTCGAGCTGCGCCGAACCGCCGAGGTGCGAAAAGCCGAAAGACTCCGTATAGACGGCGCGGCCCCTAACGAAAACGGCCAGGCCACATCCGGCCCGGCCGTTCTTGTCGAGAGCGGCGTCCACGTAGATCACCAGGCACTCCCGCAAACTCCATCCCTCCAGGAACAAGGAATCAGGATGCGGCAGAGCCTAGCACCATGTTGCGCCCTTGTCAGCGGCAAGGCACAACATGTTGTATCAGTCGGTTGGAGGCATCTCCGCGCCCATGGCGTGGTAACCGCCGTCAACGTGCACGAGCTCGCCCGTCGTCATGTCCATGTAGTCCGAAAGGAGGGCGCAGGCGGCGCGGCCGACCGGCGATTTGTCCTGCAGGTTCCAACCCAGGGGCGCGCGATGCTCCCAGACCTCTTCGAAATCCTTGAAGCCCGGGATCCCGCTTGCCGCGAGAGTCGCCAGCGGGCCCGCGCAGATGGCGTTGACCCGGATCTTGTAGCGGCCCAGGTCGCGCGCCAGGTAGCGCGTGACCGACTCGAGCGCGGCCTTCGAAACGCCCATCCAGTCGTATTTGGGCCACGCCTGCGTCGAGTTGTCGAAGTCGAGCGTGATCATCGATCCGCCGTGCTCTTTCATCAGCGGCAGGAATCCGGCCGCCAGCTCCTTGAACGAGAACGCGCTCACCTGCAGCGCGGTCGCGACGCTCTCCCACGGCGTGGTCAGGAACTTGCCGCCCAGCGCGTCGGCGGGCGCGAAGGCGACGGAGTGCACCAGCCCGTCGATGCGGTCCCAACGCTCGCCGGCCGCCTTCGCCGCGGCTGCGATGTCGGAGGGCTTGGTGACGTCCATCTCGAGGATCTCCGGGACCGGGCTGAGCTTCTTCGCGGTCATCTGGGTGATGGTCATCATTCGCCCGAAGCTCGTCAGCAGCAGCTCGGCGCCCGCGCGCTGCGCCTCGACCGCGATCGCGTAGCCGATGCTGCGCCGATCGGACATTCCGGCGATCAGGATCTTCTTGCCTTTCAGAATCACGCCAAGATCCTAAACCTACCGCCTCATGGGCCGGTGGCGACCGGCGCGTCGTGGTGGGACCAGTCGCTCCACGAGCCCTCATAGAGGCGCGCGCCGCGCAGCCCGGCGACCTCCATCGCCAGCAGGTCGTGGCAGGCGTTCACCCCCGAGCCGCAGTAGACGACCGCGCCCTCCCCGGTGCCGGCGCCCAGCGCGGCAAAGCGTGCGCGCAGCTCGGCGGCAGGCTTGAACCGGCCGTCGGGGCCCAGGTTCTCGGCCCAGGGCGCGCTGAGCGCACCGGGTATGTGGCCCGCCTTGGGGTCGACCGGCTCTTTCTCGCCGCGATACCGCTCGCCGGCGCGGGCGTCGATCAGCGGAACGCCTCCGAGATCCCTTACAGCGTCGAAGTCGAGCACCCGCGTGCGGTCGGGTGCTTGCGCGCGGAAATCGCCGGGCGCCACTGATGCGGGGCCTTCCTCCAGCGGTCCGATCCAGGCCTTGAGACCTCCGTCGAGAACCGCCTGGTCGGCGTGCCCGAACCAGCGGAGCAAGTACCACAACCGGGCGGCGACCGAGCCGCCCACGTCGTCGTACGCGACCACCTTCGTGGAATCGCTCACGCCCGCCCTGCGCATCTCAGCCTCGAACTGCGCCGTCCCGGGCAGAGGGTGACGTCCCGGGCCCTCACGCGCCGTGACCAACTCGAGGTCCACGAAGACGGCGCTGGGGATGTGACCGCTCAGGTACTCGTCATGACCGTTGCGACCTGTGAGATACCAGCGGAAGTCGATCAGCATGAGGTCGGCGTCTTGCAGGTGATCGCCCAGCCAGCCGGCGCTGACGAGGGGGCCGAAGCTCATGCGTGGGTCACCACCGCCGTGTCGTGACAGAAGTGAACCGAGTGTGGGTGCAGGTCATGGAGCACTTGCAGCGACCTCGACCATGCCTTTTGGTCCTGGTATTGCCCCCGCCATTTCGACAGGTCGGCAGCATCGACATCGCGGTAGATCTGTGACGTGTAGGCTGCGTCGCCGATCATCACCGCGCCGCCGTCGGGGGTGTCGACGATGACACTCTGGTGGCCTTCGGTGTGGCCCGGCGTCGCGACGACACGAACCCCGTCGGCGATCTGGGCGTCGCCGTCCAACAGCTCGAACCTCGCGCCGGTGAAATCGAACCACTCCGACGTCAAGGTTTCCTCCTTTCGAGCGCGATCCAGCTCGGCACGCTGGACGTAGAAGGGCGCGTGCTTGAACACGGCGTTCTGGCCGCAGTGGTCGAAGTGCAGGTGGCTGTTGATCACGATGCGCACGTCGACCGGGCTCAGGTCATGCTCCGCAAGCGCATCGGCGGCGTGGCGGTTGACCACCTTCCATTCGCGCACCAGCTCGGTCGGCCATCCCACGCCCGTGTCGACCAGGATCGCGCCGGCCTTCGGGTGTTTGATGACAAAACCGTGGACCGGGATGTTGTTGAGAGCTTCGATCCGGGCGAGATGAAGGCGAACGATCTCCATCGCGCGGTCAGGCCAGAAACGGAGAGACTGCGAACAAGCCGAACAGCAGCGCGAGGTAGAGGATCGAGTACGCGAAAACGCGCCTGGTCCACCCGCGGCGCTGAAGGTCCAGCACGGTGATCGCGACAAACCCGGCGCCGAGCACGATCGCTCCGGCGAGGTAGATCGCACCCGCGGAGCCGGTGAGGAACGGGACCACGCTGACTGCGGCGGTCAGCGACGCGTAGACGATGCTCCGGCGCTTGGCCGCGCCCTCGCCTCCGACTACGGGCAGCATCGGGATGTGCACCCGCGCGTAATCCTTCTTGATGACCTGCGCCAGGGCCCAGAAGTGAGGTGGCGTCCAGAAGAAGATCACGCCGAAAAGGGCCCACGCGGTGATGTCGAGGCTGCCGGTCGCGGCGGCCCACCCCACAAGCGGCGGGACGGCGCCGGCGGCG